>JAUYEP010000125.1 GCA_030689765.1 Methylovulum sp. | reverse complement strand
CATGTATTTCGCTGTTTTTATTTAGGAAAATATAATCAATACGATAATCATCCGCTAGGTGACGTTGCCAGTAAGGATCATTGAGCCTTGAGTTTTGTTCGGGCAAGCCTACCGCGTTAGCTGCCAGATATTGGTCATCATATTCATGACGGTCGACTACCAAATAATAGCCGCCCGAACCTGCCGTGACATTAAAATCGCCGCATAACATCGTCGCCTTGACATGCCAGTTATGTTTAGCGTTAGCCCACTCATGCAACCGTTTAAACTGCTCCTGAAAGCCGTCTTCCCACCAGCTTAAATGCGCCGAAAATACATTAATCAATCCAAAGTAGGGGACATGCACCTGGGTCATGACGACTTTTCTGGAATGGATACTGAAAGGGTCGTCGCTATTGGAGACATATCCGGATTCCTGTTTCAATAGCGGGTATCGGCTTAAAATGGCGACGCCTTCGCGGTATTTGTCAAAGCCCAGATGCGACCAGTCAGTGTAAATATGATAGGGGGCATCAAGACGGTCGTTGATGATTTTTGCCGAATTTGAATCCCAATCGCCTTGGCCATTGTTCCAATATTCAGCAACCTCCTGAAAACAGACTATATCGGCATTGAGTTCGTTAATCGCTTTGGCTATCTGGGAGAGCTTATAATCCTGGTTGTCTTCCTGGTAACAATGCAAATTAAGGATCATGACTTTTAACGGCTCATGGGAAACCGAGTAATTATTGCCGTGATTGTTGTCCCATAGGGTTTGCCCCCTGCCTTCACACTCAATGCTGTACTGTACCCGGAACGTACTGCCGATTTTAAGCCAGCCTTTCCATATCTGAACGCCGTATTGATTGGGGTTCCTCGCGTTGCTGGAGAGCTCTTTATCCCAGTATTTCCTTTTGAAATAACAGCGGGCTTTGTGCGTGGTATGCCAGTTGTCGGTAGTCCAGTGCACGGTGATTTTTTCAGCATCAAGCGATTTATCGACGGCTACTGTGATAGGGATAAATTTCTGGTTATTATTTAATGCAGGTTGAAAACCAATATTTAAGACCGGAAAGCCTGGCGCGGTTTGTATGCCGGAATCGGCCTGGCTGGAATAATTAAGGCCGTTGTTGTTATCCCAATATTCCTCGCCTGAGGCCTGATAACGCAAGCCAAATTGGATGTTGCCGGGCAGTGACTGATCGGCTGTAAGATTGATTGTTGCCTGCGCCTGCCAGTATTCTTTATCGCGCCCAGGTTTGCTGTGAAAATTTGCAGGAAGACCATGCCACACGCCATCCTCGCCGGCCCAAATGACAGCTATGCTTTTGTCATAACGGACGCTTTCCACCAGGATAAAAAAAGACAGGTTCTGCTGAACCTGACGCTTTTTTCGGGAAATCACATTTTCAACAGCCAGCAGTTTAATTTCGTTCATTGCATGTCTCCATTGCGCTTACGCCTTAACAGACCAGAAAAAACCGGCAACCCTAACAGGGTTAAGGCTAAGGGCTTCGTGGATTGAATACACCGGGGTTATTCAGCAATCAGGTAAAGCTGAAATTATAGGAGTGTGCTTTTAACGGCAACTTTCGGGCAGTAGTTTCTAAAATCAAGGTCAGGAAAAATATTATCCATGATTTCCAGCGCAGTCAAGTAACGCTCATCAATCTTGCCGCTACGCACGCTGTCATGCAGATAATTGAATCTGGCAAGATGGTCGGTAATGCGCTTATTGGCATAGTCTATTGTTGTCCCTGATTTCATGATAAATGGCCAATCAGACGCCTGTGCCAATAAAATCGATCTGACGGCTTGGTTTAATGCCCGTTCTTGTAACGGTGAAACCATCAAACCTTGCAATTCACAGACAAATTTTTCCATCTGTGTGCTTGCCTTGTGCAGATGAGGATAGATCCAGTCATTGCTTTCATTTATCCAGTAACTGGAATAGCCTTGATCACCCCAAGTTGATGCAGAGGGTGTTGCTACCTGCAGCGATACCCCCTGATCCAGATAATCAACACAACTTACTGTTTCAATGCCGTTGGTGTTTTCGTCCGCCAAGCGCAGCACATACTCCAGCCAATAAGGCCCTTCAAACCACCAGTGGCCAAATAATTCGGCATCGTAAGGGGCGGTGACAATAGGCGGTTGCGGCGAACGGCCCATCGCAACGCTGAGTGAGTTAATTTGTTGCTGCCGCTTATTGATGAAATCCGAGGCGTGTTGCTTAGCTTTTTGGCGCGCTGTTCTGGGTTGATAAATTTCCTTAGCGCCATTTTTGCCCGTCACACGATGATATTTTATGCCGGTATTGACACGGGTCTTTCCTTCAAGGATATACGGGGCAAGATAATCAATATCCAGGTCAAAACCGATGTCACTGTAGTATTCACGGTAATCAAAATCACCCGGATAGCCTTCGTGGGAACTCCAGACCTGACGAGATGAATCGGGGTCGCGGGCAAAGGCTGCCACGCCGTTATTGCAGGCCAGCGGCGCATAAACACCGTGCAGAGGCTGCTCGCTGGCATGGGTGATGCTGTGCGTATCAACAAAAAAATAGCGGATACCAGCATCGCTGAGCACCTCTTCCAAACCTGGGTAATAGCCGCACTCCGGCAACCAGAATCCGACAGGGGCAACGCCGAATGTTGCTTTAAAGGTTCCTATGCCGACATTAATCTGATTGCGGACTGCGGTTTCACTAACGCTGAGCAGCGGTAAAAAACCGTGGGTTGCGGCGCAGGTGATTAATTCAAGTTTCCCAGTTGAGTGATGTTTCTTGAAAGCGCTTAGTAAGTCACAAGCATACTGGTCTTGATAAACACTCAGGGTATTTAGAAAAAAACGCCGATACAGACGCGCCAGTTTTCGATATTCCGGCTTATTGCGGGTTCTGAGGATTTCTTTTTCAGCCAATTCCAGCAATTTATGCAGATGTTTAAGGTAGCGGGTTTGCAATAATCCATCGCGCAACATCGATATCAGTGTCGGCGATAATGACAGCGTTAACCGATAGCCCACATTATCCCGCTGCAATCGATCAAGAACACCGATCAACGGAACATAACACTCGGTAATTGCTTCGAACAGCCAATTTTCTTCAAAAAAACTGTCATGTTCGGGATGATGCACATAGGGAAGATGGGCGTGCAAGATAATGTTAAGAAAGCCTTTTTCCATGACGGCCATTTATTTTCCTTGACCAGAGACATTTTTATTTTGGTGATCATCATTTTTACAATAAAACACTTCAGACGCGTTTGTTTTTGGGATGGGTTCGCCATAAGCATCATTTTCGGACAACATGTTTTTCAACCTTGAAAAAAATAAAATTTCGTTATCCCTATTTCTTTCCTGGCGTGCCTGTTTACTATAAATTTTTTCGTACCAGATATTAGCGGCTCCGGCATTGGGCAATGTTTCTTCGTAATGGAACACGTCGGCAGAATCAAGTGGCTTTTCCCTGTCTTGCAGGGCAGGATGAGGAATGATACGGGCTACTGGCAACGGTTCTTTGTGCCGAACGGGTGCACGTTGGATAGGCAATGGTTTAAGTTTGTCACAAGGGACATGGATGATGTTGGAGCCGGCGAATACTGTTAAATTGTTGCCTTGAAAAGGTCTGCCAATAACCGCCGAATAAGCTGTACCATCGATAGGCAGCCGCACTTTTTGCCCAGACTGCAGATTATCTAACGCAACATCAAACCAAATTTTGGTGTTGCTGATGCCTGTGTTTTCGTCGGGCCGCCAGTAAATCCTCAGCACCAACAGACTATCCGGCTCGTCTTTTGATTTAATGGCGCCTTTAAGTCCGCCTAAATTCCAGTAAGCATAAAGATGATAAGGATCAACGGGTAAAAGGACAAGCTCCGGCGAGCCAGTTGACGCACAGGGCGCAAATTTATGGCTAATCTCCTGGCTAATTTCGAAAATTTCTTGGGGCGAAAGCTGGATGCCCGAATGATGGCTAGAATAAAAGGTTGAACTTATCTGGCTTTTTGCGGATTCTTGTCGGAAATGACTGTTGGGGACGGCATTGGGGGGGGAAGTAAAATCAGGTGGCAGGTTTGAAACATTCGGCGCAAATTTGTGGCTAATTTCTTGACTGATTTCACACAGCTCTTCCGATGAAAGCTTAATTTGGGTATCATACCCAGAACGGGAAAATGTCATCACTTGCTTTAAACCGTTGTGTTCGTTTTTTCTAGGGTTTTTCGATACAGACCTACCCATAGATGCGTTGCTTATCCCACGGTATTTTAATGCCGGCAATGAAAAAACAGTGCTTATCCACATCAGCTTTTACCCCATTAGTTGCAGAAGACTCTAACCTTTGACGATTATTTTTGCAAGGCATTTTAGGCCCAACACCTTTTTTCATTAACAACCATCACCATAAAAATATTTTGACGAGTTTATTTCAAATATGGCCTTTTCGTACCTTTTTACATGCGAACGGTCTCAACGAACGAGATAAGGATATGCAAAAAACACACTATAAATTAAGGCATGGGTCACCCTACCCTCAAGGAGCTAAGTTTAGCGGTGAAGGCGTTAATTTCTCAATTTTCAGCCGCCATGCAACGGCAATAGACCTTCTACTATTCACCAGTTCTGACAGTGAACACCCCTTTCAAACCATTACCTTGGACAAAGAAAAACATCGGACTTTTTTTTCCTGGCATGTCTTTGTCAAAGAATTGCCCGTCGGTACTTGGTATTGCTGGCGCATGGATGGCTCTAACCAGCCTCGCCTATCCGGTTTACGCTTTGACAAACAAAAACACTTGCTTGACCCATGCGCACGGGCGATTAGCAATAAACGCTGGCATCGTGGTGCTGCCTGTATTCCCGGTGATAATGGTAATACTGCAATGCGTTGTGTTGTTGCCGATGAAACTTACGATTGGGAAGGCGACAAAACACTCGCCATTCGTAGCGAAAAAGCAATTGTTTATGAACTGCATGTCGGAGGATTTACCCGCCATCCTTCGGCAAACGTAAAAAACCCAGGGACTTTTAAAGGTCTGATAGAAAAAATACCCTATCTTCAAGCACTAGGCATTACCCATGTTGAGTTATTGCCCGTCATGGCGTTTGATGAACAGGATGTACCTTGCCACACGGCTGATCTGGGCTTGAAAAATTACTGGGGTTATAGCACACACAGCTTTTTCAGCCCGCATCCGGGATTTTGCATTACCCCGGAGCAAGGCACCCACATACAAGAATTTCGCGATCTGGTTAAGGCGTTACACAAAGCCGGCATAGCGGTCATTCTGGACGTTGTTTTCAATCACACCTCAGAAGCCGGCACCAATGGCCCGGTCATTAACTTTAAAGGCATTCTGGGTGATATTTTTTATCATCTGGACTCACACGATAAAAGCATCTTCCATGATTACACCGGTTGCGGCAATACCGTAAACGCCAATCATCCCCTGGTGTCCAAATTCATTATCAGCTGCCTTGAATACTGGGTAAGGGAGATGCATGTAGACGGGTTTCGTTTTGACCTGGCCAGCGCCTTGGCTCGGGGTGAAGGCGGTCAAGTATTGCAAAATCCACCGGTACTCTGGGGAATCGAACTGTCTGAACAACTCGCTAAAACCAAACTGATTGCCGAGGCCTGGGATGCGGCGGGATTGTATCAGGTAGGCAGTTTTCCAGGCTATCGCTGGGCTGAATGGAATGGCCGGTATCGGGACATTATCCGCCGTTTCGTGCGCGGTGATAAAGGCATCATCAGGGAAGTTGCCACCCGTGTCTGTGGTAGCAGCGACCTTTATGAATCCCAGGGTCGATTGCCTATTAGCGGCATTAACTTCGTAACCTGCCATGATGGCTTCACCTTGTATGATTTGTTCAGTTACAACCATAAGCACAACAATGCCAATGGCGAAAACAACAAGGATGGCTGCAATAATAATTTGAGCTTTAATTGCGGCGTAGAAGGGGAAACCAACGAGCCTGAAGTATTGGCACTACGTAGAAAACTGGCGAAAAATGTTTTTGCGATTTTGCTACTGAGCCAGGGTGTACCCATGTTATATGCGGGCGACGAATTTCTAAATAGCCAACAGGGCAACAACAATGGTTACTGTCAGGATAATGAATTGTCATGGCTGGACTGGCGCATGACTGACCAAAACGCCGATATACTGCGTTTTGCCCAACAGATGATTGCGTTGCGTAAAAGGCATTCCGCCCTGATGCGCCGACGTTTTTTGACCGGCAACCCAACTGAAGAAAGCCATTTGCCCGATATAACCTGGCATGGAACTGTAGTTTCCAGCATGCCATGCTGGCAAGACCCTGACTCCCGGAAATTGATTTTTACCTTGGCCGGAATTGAGGCTGACGAACCAGACCTTCATATCGTCATGAATATGGACGATCAGAAAAAAGAAATAGAACTGCCTGTTATTGAAGGCAAACGCTGGTGTCTGGCGGTGGACACCTCGCGCCAATCACCTGAGGACATTGTAAGGCCAGAAGACCAAAGGCCAATATATGCCAGCCAATATCAAATAGAAGCCCGCAGCGTAGTTGTGTTTGAAAATATTGGCCATTAAGCCATGCCATTAAGCCGTTTGGAAGCGCAGCCCAAGGGCTTAATGGCATGGCTGTCCCACGCCAATATCCCACCTGCCCGAAACACTGATTTGGTTCGATTCAACATACAGCTGCTGATCTTGTACAGACGTTGCATTGCAACGTCTGTACGTTTGCGTGTTCGAGCCACTCGCTGAACATGAAAACGATGTCCATTTAATGAACATTGACTTTTTAATCATTGGACAAGGGCTTGCTGGAAGCTTGCTGGCTTGGGAGCTGATAGCACGGGGATGCACTGTCATCATTGTTGACAACGGCAAAGAAAACGCCTCAGAAATTGCCGCTGGGCTGATTAATCCCATTACTGGCAGGCGTTTTGTAAAATCGGCCGATATTGATTATTTGTTGCCCGCCGCCAAACAACGCTACAAACAATTGGCCGAATTTTTTAGACAAGATTTTTATCTGGAAAAACCGATGTTGCGGTTGTTTCGCAGTGAAGCGGAATATAACAACGCCCAAAAACGGCTTTTGGAACCCGCTTACACGCCCTATTTAGGCAAAATTCATAAACCGGAAAATAAAGCCAGACATTTTCACGCAACTTATGGTTTTATCGGGCAAAAACAAACCGGCTATTTATTGACCAAACCGTTATTAAGCTGCTTGAAAGATTTTTTCAGCACGAGATCATGCTACAGACAAACGGATTTTAATGCCGACGCCATTCAGTTTGCGCCTGTCCTGCAATGGCAAGACCTAAAACCAGCCAAGATTATTTTCTGTGAAGGCTATCGCGCCGCACAAAACCCTTGGTTTTCGTGGTTGCCTTTCCAACTGGCAAAAGGCGAGATTTTAACGCTGGCGCATTCAGACGATCTACCTGATACGCTATTGAATTACGGCAACTGGCTGATTCCTCTGAATGACCGGCACATGCGTATCGGCGCAACATTCGATCATAAACACATCAATACCCAAATTACCGGACAAGCCAAAACCGAGTTGTTAAACGCACTCAAACCGATTAGCGCTAACTTGGCACAGGCGCGCTGTATCAAACAGCAAGCCAATATCCGCCCTTGTACGCTAGATAAACGACCGTTTATCGGCAATCATCCCCGCCACCAACAGCTTGCCATTTTTAATGGTTTCGGCGCCAAAGGCAGCCTGCAAATACCGTGGTATAGCAGACAATTCGCAGACGCATTACTGAGCAGCGCCACTATACCTTCTGACATTCAACGTTATTATGCAACGCATTTCCCTGGTTAAGCTGGCACATGAACTCATCGGCAAGGTGTTAGGTTCTGGCGATATTGCCATAGATGCGACAGTAGGCAACGGATACGATACGGCGTTTCTGGCCAGCCAAGTTAGCCCATCAGGCAGGGTTTACGGCTTTGATACGCAACAGGAAGCGATAGCGGCAACTGCGGCAAAACTGGGCGAGCAGAGTTGTGTGACCTTAATACACGCCAGCCATGCGAAGATGCTGGCAAACATACCCGTGCAATTGCACGGAAAAATCCGCGCCTGCATGTTCAATCTGGGTTATTTGCCAGGCGGCGATAAACGCATGACCACACAAACAGGGTCAACTTTGGCGGCGTTGGCCTGCGCCAGCCAGATATTGGCAACGGGTGGCGTCATCACAGTCATTGCTTACCCTGGACATCAAGGTGGCTACCTAGAAACGGGGCAGGTAAAAAACTGGTGCGGACAACTCGATGCCACTCAACACTCGTTAAAAACCATCCATAGTGATGAAAGTAATCCGGCGGCGCCGAGATTGTTTGTTATTTGCAAAACCGGCGGGGCAAACTGATTACCGTAATCCGCCCGCAGTGATTTTATTCACTTTCAACAGCATAAGGGGATGGGGTTCCCAGTGGAACCAGCGGGTCGCCACCCCATTCAGGATAATCATCGGTCAAGGTTTTCATGAACGCAACGATGGCCTTTTCTTCAGTAGCGCTCAAGCCCAAATCGCCCAACTCGTCTTTATTGACATTCCTCGCTATTTCAGGGATCGGCCAGCCGGAAATCCCAAAATCCTGGCTTAGATTGTCGGGCACGGCCCCTAATGTATCGCGGGTATTATAAAAATGCGTAATTTGTTCCAGCGTCGCAAAAACACCGTTGTGACCGTAGGGCGGCGTGACCGCGATGTTTCTCAGCGACATGACCTTGTGCTTGCCCAATTCTTCCCCCGCCCTAATGTCGGGCCGTCCGCCAAGGCCAGGGTCAGGTTCAGGATTAGCGGGGATCTTTAAATTACGCGGTGAGCCGATATTGTCGTAGGTAAAGTCAGTAAACAACGGCGGTATTAATTTGCCATTTTCGTCCGTGCTGATTTGGCTCGGGTGGCAAGCGGCGCAGTTGCCTTTGTTTTCATCATTAAAAAGCGCCATGCCCCGCGCTTCAAGCGGCGTAAATTGAGCCATGCCAGCCATAACATAATCAAATTTCGAGTTGAATTTATTGAAAATGGCGCTTTTTTCAAATTCGGCTATTGCGTGCGCCATGCGTTGATAAATATCGCCGACAACTGCAGGCGTTGGTTGCCGGAAAAGGGCATCTTTGATATGCGGTACCGCATTCAAATCAAGCTGGTAAATGTCCGAGAACATTTTGACATATTTTCCATTTTCCTTTATCCGGCTGACTACCGCCCATTCGTTAGGCATCGCCATTTCGACGGGATTTAACAAAGGCTTTTTAGCCTGCTCGGCCAAATCGACGGCGCGGCCATTCCAGAATTGCCCGCCAACATAAAGCCCTTCTGTTTCATCCCAGTGGAATGGCGGGCTAAATGCAGCGTAACCCGCGCTAGGCGCATTTAATGTTCCGCTTGCATACGGAATCGAACCTAAAGAGACCGGCCTGCCTTTTTTGCTGTTTTGCGGGTCAACAAAGGCAGGCGACAATCGGTTTGCAGTACCTTCCTGCGCTATTCCTTTCAGCGCATGGCAGGTTTCACAAGCTTGGTTCCTGTTGACCGACAGGTTTTTATCTTTGTACAAAAGCCGGCCCAATTGCTGCTCCAGATTAAGCGTTTTTTGGGCATGCGCGGTAAAACTAAGACTAAGCATAGCGATGAAGAAAGCGGGCTTTTGGGGCATAGCTAAATATCCTTTAAATTAGTTAATTAAAAACATATAGATATATTTTGAATACGAATTATTATTATTTAGAATACAAAGGATGTCAATCCCAACCCACTTACAGCGGTTTCATTCGTCGTTAATAATTTAAGTCGGGTACGGACAAGGCTTAACCGTTCGTCCTGAGCTTGTCG
>JAUYEP010000101.1 GCA_030689765.1 Methylovulum sp. | reverse complement strand
GGTCAATCGTGCATGATCCCATAAGCCGCCATGCGCGTCTAAATCGCCGTAAGCCATGCCAAGTGCCTGCAAATGTGTTCTGATAAGTTCAAAATGCTGTGCTTCTTCATCGGCAATACGCAGCCAATCCTGATAGAATCTGTTTGGTAAGCCGCGAAAACGGTAAAGAATATCCCAGGCGAGATAAATGGCGACAAATTCGATATGCGCTATGGCATGGAAAAATGCGGCGATCCCCCCTGGGGCGGTCAGCTTACGGTTGGGTACAAAGCGCGGCGCTAGCCATTGCGGTTTTTCAGGGAATTTTACCTGCGTTATCGCTGCGACCGGCCAATGCTGATCCAGGTTTAATCCGCCCTTTTCCAGGCGCTGCCAGGCTTGGTGGGTCAATGCCAGTTTTTCATCAATAGTTGAGCCGTGCAAACAGATTTCAGCAATTTCAAACAGGTTATCCATGATTAGGTTATTGGTTTTTTTAGGGTTATTGGTCTATTGCCTGTTTATTTACTGGCTTTCCGCCCAGCCGTCATTAGACGCGCCGATGTGGTTTGAGCATCAGGATAAGGTATATCATGCCGGCGCTTATTTTATTATGGCGCTGCTTGCTTGGCTCAATTTTAAACAGTGGGTTAATGGCTCCCGTGCGGGCTTTTATAGTGTCGCCTTTTGCAGTTTATACGGCATATCCGATGAATGGCACCAATCTTTTGTCGTAGGCCGTAGCGCTGATGTGTCCGATTGGCTTGCCGACACCAGCGGTGCAGGTTTGGCGATGTTTTTGCAATTAGCGTTACGCAACAGCAACAAATGCTGATTGTAACGGATTACGGGGGCAGCCGAAATAACTTGACCGCCACGCATATCATCTGTTGAAGTTTGGTTTTAATTAAATATTATCATGTGGCTATAATGTTTCAATCCACAGCCGACCTCATCTGTCGGATGACAAAGCCACCGGCAGATAGAGGCCGGTGGATTGCTCCCCCCGTGAACGGGGAGGTTTCAGACGAACAAGGCATTTCGATGAATTTTTTTATTTAAGGGGCGTTAGGCAATGGATGCTTTAGTCATTTTAATACCTTTGTTGCCATTATTGGCTGCTGGCGCTATCGGTGGCGGTCATTTATCCGGCGTACTGAAAGGTGAAGCCAGTGAAAACGTTACCTCAGACATAGCCACTTGGGCAATCACGCTGTCCTGTCTGATGGCTTTAACCTTGTTGGGTGCTGATGTATTGGGCAAAAACCACGGTGTTTTCAGTGTGGGGCAATGGCTGGGCAGTGATACGCTGAACATTCGCCTGAATTTTATTACCACAGGTTTTAATGTACGTTTGGCGGCACTTTTTTCCTTGCTGTTAGCTATCGTCAGCCGATTTTCCATCAATTATCTACACAGGGAAACCGGTTTTTACCGGTTCTTTTTTATCCTGAGCCTGTTTGCCGCAGCCATGCTGTTGCTGGTGTTATCAGGCAATGCCGTCGGTACCTTTGTCGGTTGGGAGATTGCCGGATTATGTTCGTACCTGTTGATAGCGTATTCATACCATCGCCCCGTTGCCACGCAGAACGCGACGCGCGTATTTATCACCAACCGTGTCGGTGATGCGGGTTTTATTGTCGGCATAGGCTTAAGCTATGCCTGGCTTGATACGGTCAACTGGAACGCATTGAATGCGGCAGCCGGGCAACTCACGATAGGCGAAGCAACCGGCATTAGCCTGTGTTTTGCGCTCGCGGCCTTTGCAAAATCAGCACAACTGCCGTTTACGCCGTGGTTGGCGCGTGCAATGGAAGGGCCGACGCCCTCCAGCGCTGTGTTTTATGGCGCGGTAATGGTGCATTCGGGCGTTTATCTGGTGTGCCTGCTGGAGCCGATTTTCTCGCAATCCCCGTTTGCCATGGCTGTGCTTGGCTTGGTGGGCTTCACGACAGCGATATACAGTTTTATTGTCGGGCAAACCCAGACTGATATTAAAAGTTCGCTTAACTTTGCGGCATCTGCCCAGCTGGGTTTGATGTTTCTGGAATGTGGCCTGGGTTTTTGGCAACTGGCAAGCTGGCATCTTTGCGCCCATGCCATCGTGCGGTGCTGGTTGATATTAACTGCGCCGTCCTTAATGCAGCATATAAAAGCCAATGCCAACCCGCAGCGTCGGATGCCGGTCTGGCTCTATATCATGTCTTTACAGCATTTCTGGCTGGATCAGATTATTGATTGGGCGTTAGTAAAACCTATATGCGGACTGGCGCATGACTTAAGTTATTTTGATGACCATATCATTGACCGCATGATGGGTGTGCCGACGCCAGCGCTAGGCACACTATCATCATTGGCGCAGGTGGAAGAGGAAATCATCGGTGCAAAACTCAATAATGAGATGGATGAGTTTGCCCGAGGTAGTGGCTTGGCGGGCAAGCTGACCGAATGGGCCGCCGCTGTTGTGCATTGGTTTGAAGACCGTTTTGTGCTGCGGGGCATAGGCAAGGATGCGGTTCACTTTGGTCGTCAATTGGGCCATGCCGCCAATAAATTTGAACAAATCATACTCAGGCCGCGTTATCTGGTCTTGTTTGTCTGTATAACCTTTTTGGTTGCCTTTTAAACGCTAATGAATGCTTCCGTAAATTTGTGGCCGGAATCGGCGGCCTTTCCCTTGCTCACAACCTTAACGCTGATTCCGCTAATCACGGCGATCGCCATTATCTGCTCACGCTCTTCAGCCACCGCTTTACGTTTTGGTTTTGCCGGAGCGTCGCTGGCGGTGATGCTCAGCGTTTATCTGCTGATGGTTTTCGACACCGACATTCCAGGCATCCATCTGGTGGAGCAAGTGCATTTTGCAGGTTTAAGTTACAGCGTGGGTGTTGACGGCACCAATATTTTATTCATACCGTTGACGACGGTGTTGACGTTCTTGGCGCTGGTCTACACGTTAATCACGCGGCATGTGACCGACAAGCTGTTCATTGCCTGCTTATTAGGCTACGAAGCCATACTGATCGGGGCTTTTGCCGCGCTAAATGTGATGCAATTCTGGTTATGGTCTTTGTTGGAGCTGATACCCGTCGTGCTGTTGACAGTGAATGCCGGAACCGGTCAAAACCGGCGCTGGGTTGTCACGTTATTGCTGCAATATTGGGGCAGTGGCCTCGCTATGACATTGGCCGGCTTTCTGTTCCTCGCTTTTGGTTTGGTCGGTTCAGACCATGATTTAACGTTCGACTGGCTGACGTTAAAAGAAAATAACGCCTATTTACATGACGAGACACTGATTTTTATCCTGTTGTTTTTCGGCTTTTCGATCCGCATGCCGTTGTTTCCGTTTCATGGCTGGCTGCCGTTGCTTGCCGAACACGGCACGGTTGCCAGTGCCGCGATTTTTCTGGTTGGCCTTAAGCTGGGCATTTACGCGCTGATACGTTTTATTTTGCCGCTGCTGCCGGGCGTCGCCGAAGAATGGGCCGGTTTTGTACTTACGCTGGGCATCATCAGCATTTTTTACGGCGCTTTGCTGGCGCTGATGCAAATCAATATCCGGCGCTTGCTGGCGTTTGCCGTTATCAGCCATACCGGCATGTTGGTCATTGGAATATTTTGCTTTAATGAATATGGTCTGGAAGGCAGCCTGTTGTTGTCTATCGCTTATGGGCTCGCGACCGCCGGCATGTTGTTCAGTGTCGGCCTGATTTATGAACGCACCCGCACCGCGTTTATCCCGCGTCTGGGCGGACTGTTCGATACCAACTCGACCATTGCGTTGCTATTCCTGATTTCTGCGTTAAGCACGATGGTCATGCCCGGCACACCCGGATTTGATGCCGCGCATTTACTGATTGAAGGCGTGATAGAAGAAGACGGCTGGCTGATTGCCATCGCGATATTGCTGGGCAATGTGCTTGCGGCCGCTTTTTTGCTGCGGGCTTTTCAGCAAATATTTATCGCCACGCCCAAACGCTTTCAACAACCCTACAGCAGCGGTCATCACCCCGTCAGAAAAGAACGCATTATCACCGTCATCATTTGTTTATTGTTGATTGGCACAGGTTTTTACAGCACGCCGTGGTTGAATTTTATAGATCAGGAAGCCACCGCGATTGAAAAAGTCTACCCCATACACGGCTCGCAGCATCCTGATAAAGTGACTCAGCCTATTGACGATAACCAACACGAATAATGCCCTTTGGTATCGCCATATCGTTCACAAAATGAAAGTCCACAGAAGCTAAAAAAACGATGAAAATATTAAGCCTTATTATCGCATTGCCCCTGGCAGGTGCGCTTGCCATAGGAATAAACCGCAATGCCAGTCTGGCAAAAAAGCTTGCCCTGGTCATTGCAGGGCTTGAACTGCTTGCCACGCTGATCGTTGTACAGCAATTTAATGCTGACGGCAGCACGTTTCAGCTGGTCGAAAAACAGGCCTGGATACCCAGCCTGAATATTGAATATCTGGTTGGCGTTGATGGCATTTCCGTGCTGTTTTTGCCGATGACGGCGTTATTGACATTAATGGCAATCATTGCGTCATGGCACGGCGCACAACCGTTAAGCCGATTGCATTTTGCGTTGTTGCTGGTGTTGGAAGCCGTTACCATCGGCGTGTTTTTGGCCTTGGATATGGTGTTGTTTTTTTTGTTTTGGGAGCTGACATTGCCGCCGATCTTCTTTTTAATCGGATTGTGGGGCATCGGGCCAAAACGCCGCAGTGCAGCAAGTAAATACACCTTGTTTATGCTGTTTGGCGGTGTGCCGCTGTTATTGGCGATCATCATCCTGGCGATTAACCACGCCACCCAAACGAACGGTACGGTACCGCATGACATCGCTTTTAGCTTCCCGACGCTGCTGGAAACGCCGTTGCCGGATAATCTGCAAAGCATGGTATTTTTATTGTTACTGGTGGGTTTTGCTGTTAAAGCCCCTTTAGTGCCTTTTCATACCTGGTTACCCACGGCGGCTATGGAAGGCCCTGCGCAACTGGCTGCCTTATTGACCGGCCTGAAACTGGGTGTTTACGGCATCCTGCGCTTCGCGATGCCGTTAGCGCCATCCGCCGCCGTCGAATACAACTGGATACTGGGCATACTCGGCGCTATCACATTGATTTATGGCGCACTGATTGCGTTGCAACAAACCAATTTGCGGCGTTTGCTGGCTTACGCCAGTGTCAGCCATGTGGGTCTGGTCATCATCGGTATCGCCTCATTAAACATGCAGGGGATTCAAGGCGCGATTTTTCAATTGTCCAACTTCACGCTGATAGCCGGTCCGCTGATGTTGCTGGCAGGCTTTATCCAGCAGCGTTTAGGCAGCACCGAAATATTGCATCTGGGCGGTCTGGCGGGCGTCATGCCGCGTTTGACTTGTTTTTATTTTTTATTCGCACTGGCGGGCATGGGCATCCCTGGCACGAGTGGCTTCCCCGCAGAACTGTTGCTGATATTAGGCGCGTTGTTGGCCCATCCCAGCCTGGGTATCACCGCATTGGCAGGTGCCGTGCTGAGTGCGGCCTATATGCTGTCGTTTACCCGCCACGCATTTTTAGGGCCGGTTATTCGCAAAGGGGTCAGACAAGCGCAGGATTTGCGATTACGGGAACTGGCGCTGTTATGCGTACCGGCGCTGCTTATTTTAATGTTTGGATTTTTTCCCAATAGCGTGCTTAAAATCAATCAAAAAGCCGCCGAAGCGTGGTTGTCGCGTTTACTCGACCAACCGGTGCTGGAAGGTGATGAGCTGGCCAGTAATTGAAAGCTGTTTTACAACGTGGGGTGCATAAAAAAGCCACGCCGCTTATTGCGTGAGAAATAAGCGGCGTGGCATGATGGTTACAAGAGGTTAATGCACTTAAAAGTGATTAACCTGAACTTTACACGATAGCAAAATCCGCATTTGTTATGCTCAGGTCTATACCAATAACGGCAATTTGCACCTCTGGTTTTACGCCATTCCCATCGGGGTCATAAGACAACTGGCCCGTTGTGTTGTCGTAGATCACATGCGTGTTGGCGTCAGTGGCGGAGGCACCTATTTCAAAACCGCTTAAGCTTAACGTTCCTGTAATATTCAGGGCAGCGAATATACTATTTTCAAGTGTTATCGTGTCATTTAGCGGTGAAAAATCAGTGATAGTGTCTGTACCGACTAAACTGTCCATCTCGAAAGTGTCTTGCCCGGCGCCACCTGTCAGGACATCATTCCCCTCACAGCCACAGATGACATCGTTGCCTAACCCACCAGCCATTTTGTCATTACCCGTACCACCATCCAAGGTATCATTGCCTGCACCCGA
Source organism: Methylovulum sp. (assembly GCA_030689765.1). Taxonomy (GTDB): domain Bacteria; phylum Pseudomonadota; class Gammaproteobacteria; order Methylococcales; family Methylomonadaceae; genus Methylovulum. The sequence goes on along the minus strand of JAUYEP010000101.1, from coordinate 5,638 downwards.
AGTGACATTATCATTTCCAGCGCCTGCTAAGATAGTATCGTTACCCCCCGCATCGCTAATGACATCATTACCCGCGCCGCCGCTCAGGCTATCACCAATAGCATCGGTGCCGCCAGTAATGGTGTCAGCGCCACCTGCGCCTGCAACCGTATCTTTACCGGTACCGCCATCAAGCGTATCGCCTATTCTATCTGTGGCGTCGCCGCCTTGAATGATGTCATTATTTTCACCACCATAGAGGGAGTCAGCGCCAACGCCGCCTACCATTTGATCGGCACCAGCACCGCCATCCATATTATCATTGCCGGTCCCGCCATCTAACAAGTCATTGCCCGCACCTGCCTCAATGCTATCATTGCCTTGACCGCCAACAACAACGTCGTTGCCCGCGCCCGTGTCTATAGTATCGTTACCAACGCCAAGCATTGACAGGTCACGGCCTTCCGTACCTGCCATCACATCATTGCCGTCTGTCCCTGATTTGGCGGCATAAAGGCCTTCCCGCCCCACGAGGGTTGGCGGTGTCACTCCAGGAATAGTCGGTCTATGCAGATCGACACTGTCTAAATTGGTGAGGAAAATGCCCGAATCCAGGACATGGTCATTGGTATCGGCAATAGCGATTGAAACATGATGGGTGGCCAGGGTGGTGTCAATAGGCGCCATTACGCTAATCAAACGGCTCACCCCATTGAATTCGGTAGGATAAACACTGGCTCCATCAGCTAATTGGGTATTGTCATAAAAATAATTGGCATCGACGTTGGTTTGCGTGACGCTCAATAGCGATTCTGCATTTTTTGGGTCGAATAACGCGTAATTCTTGCCATCAACGATAATGACTGCGCTATCAACATATTTGTCGGCAAATAGCGCATATTCTTCGGAAGCAAACAGCAAATCGAAGCTCAGGTAATTGCCTTTGCCAGTCACAGCGACATCGAATGACAAGCTGGCCGCATCATAAACGGCAGTGATCGGGTCGATTTGATGGGCCGCATCAAGGACTTTGTTTTGTTCGGTCACTAAGTCACTTACCGCTTTGAACACTTGTGCGTTATAACCTGCCTTATCACCTGCGGAACCGAGCGGTTGCATGCTTACGCCAGTACCCCCTTTATTGGACCAGTTTTTGACGGTTTCCGCATCTGAGGTCGATACCCCTTGTTTTTGGTTATAAACGTGCCCCAGGATGTCTTTTGCACTGCCAGTAGTCAGTAAAACCCCGGCGTTTACCGAACCGGCAAAGTTATTGACGATAGCCGCCTGGTCGGTTATCCCCGAATACTTGGCATTGGAAATGGCAATGGTTTCAGGTTGGGTGCTGTTGTTGAAGTTAAAGGTCTCCGCCAGCCCAGCCGCATTGCCGTTAAAAGCACGGAACTGCGTCGTTGGTAACACCAGTTTTGCGCTGCTGATGGAGAGGTCGTAATTGGCTATGAAATTGCTGCCCACCGAGGTGACTTTTTCATTGCTTGTGCTGACAAAACTGGCATCAACCCAATAAGTTCCAGGTTTTATGTCAGCGGTGAGGGTGTCTGTCTCACCTGTGTCATTGAAGCTGCCTTTGATTTGGGTATTGTGGTCATCATACAAAGCCAAATCCACATTGCTGTTGGCATCGGGGGTTAATGTCAGGGTAATTTTGGTTGGTTTGTTAACGGTGAAGGAATAGGCATCATCCATATCGCCTTTGTGGTTAAGAAAATCAATAATGGTGCCAGTATCGGCAACCAATTGATGATCGGGAAGCGCTGAACTGGCAATAGAGGAATTACTGGGGGAATTCCAATCAATTTTACCTAAGCTATAACTTTTGTTTAAACCAAAGTCAGAATAATCCTGGTTAAATTGTTCAATAAAAGTGGCCGTCAAGAGGTAATCAACCGAACCGATGAAAGGCAGGGTTTGCAGTTGATAGTCACCTGCGGTCAGCACCACGTTAATGACATCAGTTTCGCCTGTTATACCAGTAGAATCTGATTTAAATACTGGGCTGCCGTTGATGATTTGAAACAAAGTAAGGTCCGAATCGCCTTTACTGACGCCCTCGGTAAAACGGGGTGTTGTTTTGAAGGTATATATGCTTGTCGAAGTGACGGTAAAGTTATAGTAGTTACCTGAACCCGCAAATCCTCCACTCACGGAGCCTGTTACAGAAGTAGGGGGTATTATTGTCGTTGTCGTCATGATATTTTTCCTGGTTGAAAAAGGATTGGTTATTTTATTCAAGCGTTAGAAACAACAGTCTTCTTTGTTCTGGATATACACCCTGTATATATCCATTAGCTGTAAACGTAGCATTTTTTTCAGGGTCTAGCAATCCAGCATTTGGCGCAGGGTTTTAAACCACCTCAAAATTAGTATGGGTCAACGGCAGATTCACCGCCAACAACGCAATTTGTACACTTGCCTCAGTACCGGCGCCATCTGAATCGTACATCACCATGCCGGTCGCCGGGTTATAAATGATGTGGTCGTCAAGATCCATGGCGGTTGCCCCCTGGACAAATAGACTGGCATTTAATGTGCCTGCCGTAGTCAGTTGGGTAAAGATGGCATGATCCAATTGGATCGTGTCATCGGTTACGGCAAAGTCAATGATCCGGTCGGTATTGGCCGTTAATGTGGCGTTAAATTTGAATATATCCCTGCCTGCGCCACCATTTAGGGTGTCGTTGCCCGTGCCACCTATCAACACATCATTGCCATTGCCGCCGAATAAGGAATCCCTTCCTACGGCGCCGTCCAGCGTGTTTCTGCCGGCATTGCCCGTTAAACCGTTGTTGCTGGCGTTGCCGGTGAGGCTGCTGTTTTGCTGCCCAGCGGCAATAATGCCCTTTTCAATGCCGGCCGGTAACGTGTAGCGGGTTAATTGGAATGGCATGATGATGGTGTCAATATCAGCGGCCAGGCCGTTATCGCTGACAATATCTTTTAGCCCGTCAAAATCCAGGTAATAGGTGTCATTACCCGCGCCGCCGCTCATCGTATCCAAGCCACCGCCAGTGCCGAACAAGCTATCATCACCCGTGCCACCTTCCATGTAGTCATTGTCCTGTTCACCATAGAGCGTATCGTTGCCTTCGCCACCCGCCAGCGTGTCATTGCCATAATCGCCATACAGCGTGTCATCACCCAACTCACCCAGAAGCGTATCCGAGCCGCCTTGCCCGTAAAGATGGTCATCACCGCGCCCCCCTTTAAGCACATCCGCCCCGCCTTGGCCATATAAAGCATCCGCAGAATTGCTGCCGGTTTTGCGGTCGATTTGATTAGTGCCGTTCCAATCAACAATAGGCACATCATTAGGGTCATTGATATTGATGAGTACGATTTTTGCAACATCAACCGCGCTATATGCGGGGGCGTTAGTGGTTATTTGTGTGTTGATGTTATAACTGGCGTCACCGTCGTTTAAATAATCGGCCATGCCTTGCACTGTCAGGGTTTGCGGAATATTCCAGTTTTGGCCGGTAAAGATGAGTTTGTCAGTAAACACTTGCCCTTCGTGGTCATTGCTGCTTTGAAAAGTTAAGGTAACCCTACTGGTGGGCGCGGCGGTCAGCATGACCAGGAAGTCCGCTTTGCCGCCCATTTCATTTGTTGCGCCGTTAAGATGGTTAAAACTGACACCGGCTGCCGTTGTGGTATTGGCCTGTAAACTAAAGTGCTGGCTGGCGGCTGTGCCATTTTTGCCATCAGTCACCGTGTAATTTAAATCGACCAGCCCTTTGTAGTCAGTTTGGGGCGTAAAACTCCAAGTGCCATCAAGATTATCGGATAAGCTGCCATGATTGGCGGTCAGCCCAGTTATTGACAAAATGTCACCATCATCAGGGTCGCTAAAGCCTTGCAATAAGTCGCTGACTTGAAGGGTATAAAAAGCATTGGCTTTGCCATTGACCAAGGTTGCCAATGTGCCGGTGAGTTCAGGGGGTTGGTTATCCAAGCCATTAAATTTGCTGTCAAGGCTTCCATCTGGATTGTATCTGGCCAACACAAAATCAATAGTTCCGCCGGCATTGGTGTAACCGATCACGACTAGCTTGCCATCGGGCTGGATAGCAAGGCTCTTGCTATATTCATCAAGGCCGCCAAAGTCTGTGGTGAGCTTACCGTCGCCGCTAAATGTCTTGTCTAAACTGCCATCGCTATTGTAGCGGGCAACAGCAAAGTCACGCTGGGCATTAACAAGCGTGTTGCCTGCGACGACTATTTTTCCATCGGCTTGAACAGCCACACCATAGCCGCCATCGTTTCCACCAAAATCAGTGTTTAGTTTTCCATCATGGTCAAAAGTAGTGTCCAGGCTACCATCAGGGTTGAAACGGGCTACGGAAAAATCGGCTAAACCTTTAAAGTAACTTTTGCCTGTCATTAATATCTTGCCATCGGGTTGGACAGCGACACCATTGGCAAAATCTCCCGAGCCAAAATCAGTGTTTACTTTACCGCCATTGCCAAAACTGGCATCTAAATCACCCGTCATCGTATATCGGGTCAAGACAAAATCAGCGTTGGTTGTACTGTTAGTTTGGCCGACAACTAACATTTTGCCATCGGCTAATAGCGTGAAATTTTTACCGGCGTTGTCACTGCCAAAATCAATATTAAGGATCCCCTGGATACCAAAACTTTCATCTAAACTGCTGTCAGGGTGGTATCTGGCAAGCGTGAAGGTGCCAGGCACGCCAAAATTATTGTAGTAACTGGCCAGCACTTTCCCTTCGCCAGTGAGGTTAAAGTTATAACTCCTGCCATTGGCGCCACTAAAGTCTTTGGTCAATATCCCATCATCACTGAACGTGGGGTCCAACGCGCCATTAGTGGTATAACGGGCCATAGCGAAACTGATATAGCTGGTCCCTGCGGCCAGTATTTTGCCATCGGGTAATATCGTTACTGCGTAACCATAATCGCTGCTACCTAAATCGGTAATAATGGTGCCATTTTGTGTTGTCATGATGTTATCCTCTTGAGTGGAATGGGTAGGTTAAAAACTTGCTTTAAATAACGCTAAAATCCGCATTGGTTATTGCTAAATTTACACCTAACATTGCAATTTGTATCCCAAAACCTGCACCGCTACCATCCGAGTCATAAGTCACCGTGCCGGTCGTCGGGTTATAGATGACAACATCATTGGGATCGAGTGCATTCTGGCCTTTGACAAATTGGCTGGCATCTAACACGCCTGGAACGGTCAATTTAGTGAAAATCTGGTTTTCCAGTTTGATCGTGTCGTCGATGGGTTTGAAGTCAGTGATGTTATCGACACTCGCCTTAAGCGCGGCATCGAACACAAAGCTGTCGCTACCTGTGCCGCCCGTTAGGTTGTTATTGCCCACGCCGCCTTCCAAAACGTCATCACCGCTACCGCCATTAAGCGCATCGTCACCCAGACCGCCAAATAACGAATCGCGCCCTACTGCACCGACCAAAGCATTGGCACCATCATTACCCGTTAAGGTATTGTCGCTGTCATTGCCCGTCAGACTGCTGGCTTGAGTGCCCGCCGAGATCGTGCCTTGCTCGATACCCGTCGGCAACGTATATTTGCTTAACTGATACGGCATGATGACGGTATCGACATCGGTGCTTAAGCCCTTGTCAGTAATCACATCGGTTGCATCAT
>JAUYEP010000090.1 GCA_030689765.1 Methylovulum sp. | reverse complement strand
CACCGTCGAGCATCGCCGACAGGCTTGTCGCCGTCGCCAAGCCTTGGTTGCAAATCAGGTAGTCTGTGTAGAGTTCTGTTTTTTCTTTATCCATCCTGAAATGATACGCTTTTTGGGATGGGGCTGCGTAACATCAGTTATAAACATGTGACTTATAACGCAAGCATATTGACCACTATGCTGAAAGAACTGGCGACTAAAAAACCTGTGAGTGATTTAAACGTGGCGATGCAGACAGAAGGCGCGGGCGTTGTGGTGCTGGCGCACTCAATGGGCGGTTTGGTAACACGGTCAGCCATCGAGGAATATCATGCGTTTGGGGCTAATGCCGAAAAACTGCGCCGCCTGATTACGTTGGATACGCCGCATCATGGCAGTCCGGCGGCAAATCCCAGTTGGGCAGGCTATTTGGTCAAAGACCTGCATACCCAAGGCTCTGCCGATATTCAATGGGATAATTTTGATTCGCTTTACACTAAAACCGATGTCAATAGCTATAAATCGACACGCTGGACAACTGCAATGAACAGCCAAGTGTTTGACAAGGCTTATTTGCAGGCATGTGAACGCGCCGCTTGCCCTTTGGTTACGCAAAATCCTTGGTTGGCCTATCTGAATGCTAATTTTATTCCCCTGATGAACACTTATCAGCCCAAATATCTGCTTTATGCGGGTTGGATGATTAATGTGGAAGGCGTTGATTCGTCACCCAGCATCATAAACAATGGCAGCATGACTGTTTCCGATGGGCTTTTGCGTGCCGCCCCAAATGTTGGCGGGGCATCTATTCCTTCTGGCGGGGCGGCACCCGTAAGCAGTGCGCTGTGGTATGTCCATAATCCCCTTGATTCTAAAGCCACACCCTTTCCATTAAACGGCAGCGATAATGAATCCGCTTTTTTCTCGGCCTGTAATCTGAAATCTAATTGGGATGAAACGCAGTGGTTTGGCGGGTATTCTTCTCCTATAACCCTTTCAATATTGATTCCAGATTTTTACACGCATTTTGTAGAAACCTGCGGCAATTCTATTTTAATTTCAAAATCGGATACGCTATCTGCATCCAACCCTAATCATCCGCTAGGCTTTCAAGTGCGTATTTTTTGGGATTATGACCATGAAACAATGGTGAATGGGGCGTATTGGGGACAAGGCGTTTTTAGTAAAAAAGCGGGCGGTTGGGATAAGTACATCGGCAAGCCTCCTTACATTATCAACGGCAACACATCTGGCGATTCAGGCTTTTGGGGGGGTGTTACAAATCAATGGGTATCAGGGTTAGTCAGGGACAACTATATTGCCAAAGCAGTCGGTTATAAGCAGAATAATGAGAATTTAACTTGGAGCTTTAACAGTCCTGCTAACTACAACCCGCTTAAATTGGAACCACTGTTTAACGTGTTACAAGGGGATTTAATGCGGGAGGCGAACAGCCAGTAGTTGGCAAACCTTGCTACTGCTCATGCTGTAAATAAATAACGTCTAATACATCGCCCAATAGGAGCCAGGAAAAAGATAGCTATGCCAGAATTAAGCCGATTTTTAGGGATCGTAATTTACATGTATTTCAATGAACACAATCCTCCTCATTTTCATGCAGAATACAACGATAGGACTTACGCATTGACGGAAGGCTTAAATTGTGGGTTCAAATATTCCTTGCCGATCATAAATCCCGTGACGAATGAGGCAACCACATCCTTATACAAAGCCTTTTGCCATTGGTAGGCATTACTGATAATGTCAGCAAACTGCATCCGTTGCAGGTGGACATAGCCACAAAGGGCGGCGAAGATGTGGTTGAGTATCGGCACTTTGCCGCGTACTGTCCATAGACCACCCTTGTGGTGGGA
>JAUYEP010000089.1 GCA_030689765.1 Methylovulum sp. | reverse complement strand
TTCCTTGCAGATAATTGCTATATTTTTAGGTTGTTCTATCACGAAATCTGGCTTGAAACAGCAGTTATCTGTATGAAATAACGTGATTATTTATTTAACACTATGATTTTTAATAAATAAACTTGTGTAGATACTTATGCTGAAGGGGAAGGTTTCAGACCAGCAAGGTATTTCGATGAAGCGGTAAAAAAACAGGGTGTCGATAAGACAGCCCGCGCCTAAACATATAAGTTTGCCGACCGTTAATGAGAAAAATATCTTCCATTCCTAAGCCGATTTGTTAATGTCATCAATCCAGTCGCGCCAGATTGACATCAATACGGCCATCAGTGTCGGCCCCAAAAAAAGCCCCAGCAAACCGAAGGTTTCCATGCCGCCGAAAATACCCAGCAAAGTCCAAAGGAAAGGCAGCCTGACAGCGCCACCGATTAACGCAGGACGTACATAATTGTCGGCAATCAAGGTCAGCACCATGCCGTAGGTAAAAAGTCCGGCCGCCGCCGCAATGTGCCCTTTTGCGATCAGCACCAGCGAACAGGCGCCAAAAATCAGTTTGGCCGCGAAAGGAATCATCGCAAAAATGCCCGTTAATGCGCCAAGTATTGCCGGTTGGCTTAATCCTGCAAACGCATAGCCAACCCCCATCAGCAAACCTTTCCCCAAACCGATCAGCACCATGCCGTTGACCGTGGCACGCACCGCCGCCGTCGCATGTAGCGCATAACGGACGCCGACTTCGCCAAATACTTTGCGGCTGCATACCAGTACCTGACGGGCCAAACTATCGCCATGCTGGTAAACAAAAAGCAGCAGTAAAAGAATCATCAGAAAGCTGATGAAGCGGTTAAAAAGTTGGCTGGCAAAATCTTTTGTGTAAGTGACTGCACCGCCGGTGCCAAGCCAATGCAACGCTGTTTTTGCCGCTTCGGCACTGCCTAATGCGTTGATCCAGCTCTGTTTTGCCCAACTTCCTATCATCGGCAAAGATTCCAGCCATTCGGGCGGCGGGATGCCGATATTTTGTGCATCCGTTAAAAATTGTCCGAGTGATTGCGCTTCATCAAGCAACCGGCTTAACCCGTAACCCAATGGTGCAAGAATAACCGTCCCCATCAATAAGGTGAGCATGACTGCGCCCCAGGTTACTTTCCCATGTAACTCCTTGCGGCTTAACAGACGCCGATAAATAGGCCAGGTCGTTATAGCCAGCACGACCGCCCAGGCCAATAACGGCAGAAAGCTGTGCAATACCCAGCCGCCCAGCAACAAGAGAATAAAAACGCCGATTAAACGCGCCCTGGCTTCAGGATTATTTGACATAACTTTAAGAGTTGAATTGATAAAAACGTCCGGCATTCTAGCACCTAAGACCCCATCAAAATATAGCGGTCATCGCCTAATCCATAGCCGACTTTCAAACAGCGCCGTCGTCAAAAAATAAACCAGCATCAATCCAAGCGACAGCAGCCAAGGTTCCAGGGTACTATAAATTGCCGCATATTCCCGTGTAAAATACAAACCAATACCCAACACAATATAGCCCAGCACCCGTCTCACATCGTAAGCCACCGGATAATATTTTTGTCCCAGCCAATATGAAGCAATAGCCATGCCTGCATAACAAGCCAATGTCGCCCATGCCGAACCGATATAACCAAACATCGGAATCCACCACACATTAAGCGCAATCGTAAGGAATGCACCCACGATGGAAATGCCTGCGCCCATCAGTGTCCTGTCCGTGAGCTTATACCAGATTGACAGATTTACATACAAACCCAAGCACAGATTAGCCAGCAATAAAATAGGCACGACATTCAAGCCAGCGCGATAGCTATCTCCGACGAAATATTTAAAGAAGTCAATGAATAATGTCACCAGTAAAAAGAGGGACACACAGAAAACGACAAAATATTTAAGCACATCGGCGTAAATTTTGCGGGCGTCGTTTTTATCTGCATAGGCAAAGAAAAACGGTTCGGCAGCATAGCGGAAAGCCTGAATGAACAACGACATTAAAATTGATAATTTGTAGCAGGCGCTGTAAATCCCCAGCATTTTCATATTGGTCTGGGCGTCATAAGGCAACAGGTATTTGAGCAAGCTGCGATCCAGCATTTCGTTGATAATGCCTGCGAAACCCACTACCGCCATTGGCAGTGAATAACGTACCAGCCGACCGAAGACCACGCGGTCAAAGCCCCAAGCCAGGCCGGTCAACTGCGGTGCCAATAGCAGGAACTTTAAGGCACTCGCAGACAAATTAGCGATAAAAACGTAGCCCAAGCCTATTGCAGGCTGATAAAAATACAGCAGCGGTGATGCTGGGCTTTCCGTATAAAGTTTGGGGCAATAGGCAATAAAAAACAGGCTTAATAATACCGTGACGAGTATTTCAAACAGCTTGATGCCGGCAAACCGAAAAGCTTTGTTCTCAGCCCGCAACCGCGCAAAAGGTATCGCGGCAACCGCATCGAGCGTTAAGATAACGGCAAACCACAGCACATATTCCGGATGGTCGGCATAATTCAAGGCCGCCGATAGCTGGGTATTAATCAGCGCAATACCGAGAAAAAAGCCAAGGTTAACCAGCACGACAAAGATCAGCGCGGTTGAGTACGCGACATCACGTCCCGTATGTCCCTTATCGCGAAAGCGGAAATAGCCGGTCTCAAATCCGCACAGCAATAGCACGGAAAAGAATCCGGCATACGCATAAAACTCAGATACCACGCCGTATTCCTCGGGCGAGAAATGATAGGTATAAAGCGGGACCAGCAGATAATTGAGGAAGCGGCCGAAAATACTGCTTAGGCCGTAGATAGCCGTTTGCGAGGCCAGTTTTTTTAGAATACCCATAGGGTGGTGTGCCTCAAACACGCCAGCGTAGTACAGACGTTGCAATGCAACGTCTGTACAAAGTGCAACGTCTGCACAAGATCAACACACGAAGATTGAAAATGCTGTAATCAGAACAACCCGGTTATCCTGCCATCATCGTCAATATCAATGCGTTCTGCCGCAGGCACTTTCGGTAAACCGGGCATCGTCATCATATCGCCAGCGATGGCGACAACAAACCCCGCGCCATTTGCCAATCTGACATCACGGATTTCTACCGTATGACCAGAAGGTGCGCCTTTGGTATTGGGATTGGTCGAAAATGACATCTGGGTTTTTGCGATACAAACAGGGAAACGCCCGTAATCGGCTTCCCATGCGCTAAGTTGCGCCTTTACTTTGGCATTAGCTGTAACCGTGGCTGCGCCGTATAACTTGGTCGCTATCGCTTCAATTTTTTCCCACAGCGTCAAGTTTTCATCGTAAACAAAGCTACAGCCAGGTTCACGGTTATCAACGACATCAATGACCGCTGCCGCCAGGCTTTGGGCGCCTGCACCGCCTTCCGCCCAATGTTTGGACACCACGCAAGCCGCGCCGAATGCCGCACATTTCTGTTGCAGCAAGCGGGTTTCAGCATCGGTATCAAAAGTGAAATGGTTGATGCAGACGACACAAGGCAGGCCAAAATGCTGGGTGATATTGTTGTAATGGCGTTCAAGATTGACAAAACCCAGTTCCAGCGCGGCAAGGTTTTCCTCGTTTAACGACTCCTTGGCAACGCCGCCGTGGAATTTTAACGCCCGGACTGTAGCGACCAAAACCACAGCTGACGGTTTCAGACCGGACATGCGGCATTTAATGTCAATGAATTTCTCTGCACCCAAATCCGCGCCGAAGCCCGCTTCGGTCACGACGTAATCCGCAAGTTTTAACGCCGTTTTCGTCGCCGTAACCGTGTTGCAGCCGTGCGCGATATTGGCAAACGGGCCGCCGTGGACCAGGGCAATATTATTTTCCAAGGTTTGCACCAGATTCGGTTTGATGGCGTCTTTCAGCAACGCCGCCATCGCCCCCTGCGCGTTCAGGTCACGCGCATAAACCGGCGTTTTGTTGTCGGATTTATAACCGATGACGATACGCCCCAAACGTTCTTTCAAGTCTACGCGGCCAGTCGCCAGACACAGGATCGCCATCACTTCAGAAGCCACGACGATATCATAGCCGTCTTCACGCAAATAACCGTTAGCCACGCCGCCGATGCCGACAACGATGTTGCGCAGGGCGCGGTCGTTCATATCCACAACCCGTTTCCATTGGATGCGCCGGGGGTCTATGTCCAGCGCGTTGCCGTGGTTAATGTGGTTATCTATCAGTGCGGATAGCAGATTGTGCGCCACGCCGATAGCGTGAAAATCACCGGTAAAATGCAGGTTAATGTCTTCCATAGGCACGACCTGCGCGTAACCGCCACCCGCAGCGCCGCCTTTGACGCCAAAACACGGCCCCAAAGAGGGTTCACGCAGGCACATCATGGTTTTTTTGCCCAGGCGATTCATTGCATCACCCAGCCCAACGGTAGTTGTCGTCTTGCCTTCACCCGCTGGGGTAGGGCTGATTGCCGTCACCAGTATCAACTTGCCGTCTTCCCTGTCAGACAGGCTATTGACATATTCCAGCGACAATTTCGCCTTGTAATGACCGAAAGGATCAAGATGTTCGGCGGCAATGCCGTACTGTTCTTGTGCCAAGCCGATAATCGGCTTTATGTTTGCCTTTTGGGCGATGTCTATATCTGACATGGGTTATCCTAAATTAAAAATGGTTATTATTTATTTGAAAATAAGGAAAGCAAATTCATAGGGTTAAAGATATTAACTCCCAATCAAGCATCCATCTAATTCACGGTAAGCAGAAAATGCAGTATCAAAGCTGAGCAAATGGGCTTCATAAAGTAATGCAGTAGCAATGATAATGCGGTCTTGCGGGTCTTTGTGGTGCTCAGGCAAGGCAACCGCTTGAATGCCGATTTGAGCGGTTACAGGTAAAATCTGAATTCCTGTATTGCATTCTACTTCACTAAACCAGTGTTCAAAGGGCATATCCAGGTTAATCCGGCCGTGGCGCACTAGCCACGCCATTTCAAAGCACGAGATGGCCGACACCGCTATCTCATCGGTTTCTTCGATCAGCGCAATGATTTTAAAAGATAATTTATCGGGTATCTGGTTAGTCCACCAGTGCCAGATATGCGTATCCAGCACAATCATTTATTTTGCCCCCCAATCATCTGCCGAAACAGAGGACATGACATCGCCCAGTTCTTTTACCCGACCGGCAAATTGGGGTGGCGGTGCGCGGCGTTTTCGTGTGGTTTGCGGCTCGGTTTCATCCAGTGTAATCACTAAAATTTCCACCTGCCGATGAACAAACGACGCGGGTACTTCGATGACCAGATGAGGGGTGTCAACAGTTTGGATGGTGCGTTGAATTTGCATGGTAGTTTCTTATTGTCAAAAGTGGATGATATTTTTCAGCGTTTTAGCATAAAAATGTCATAGCGTGCGGGGGAGGTAAGGCATGAGCCCTTGATGCCCTTTTTGGCGTAACATTTCGATATCCGAGTCTGGTTGCACTCAAAAACTCCATTCTAGACTAATCCACCAAACAACAATCAACCATAAACCGGAAACCTAGCACAAAGGTTACCAACCCGCTCCCGCACTGCCGCAATTACGCTTTCATCGTCAAGATTGTCCATCACATCACACATCATCTGCGCGACTTCGGCCACTTCGGTTTCCTTAAAGCCGCGCGTTGTCGGTGCAGGTGTGCCGACGCGGATGCCGCTGGTGACGAACGGCGATTGCGGGTCATTGGGTACGGCGTTTTTATTGACGGTGATATGGGCGCGTCCCAAGGCGGCATCGGCGGCTTTGCCTGTGATGCCTTTGGCGACCAATGAGACCAGCATCAGGTGATTGTCGGTGCCGCCTGAGACGACATCAAAACCACGGGCCATGAATACCGCCGCCATTGCCCGCGCGTTTTTAATGACTTGTTGTTGATAGGTTTTAAATTCAGGCGCCATCGCCTCTTTAAACGCCACGGCTTTGGCGGCGATAACGTGCATGGATGGCCCGCCCTGGATACCTGGAAAAATGTTCGAGTCGATTTTTTTCTCCAGCTCAGGGTTGCTGCGGCAAACAATCAAGCCCCCGCGTGGGCCGCGCAAGGATTTGTGCGTGGTGCTGGTGACGACATCGGCGAAAGGCACTGGGTTAGGGTAACAATCGGCGGCAATCAGTCCTGCAACATGCGCCATATCAACAACGAAATAGGCGCCGACTTTGTCGGCAATGTCGCGGAACCGTTGCCAGTCCCAGATGCGCGAATACGCGGAAAATCCGGCAATAATCAGTTTGGGTTTATGTTCAAGCGCCAGGGCTTCGACCTGCCCGTAATCAATTTCGCCGGTTTCAGGATTTAAGCCATATTGGATGGCGTTGTACAGCTTGCCTGAGAAATTGGGTTTGGCGCCGTGCGTCAAATGACCGCCATCGGCAAGGCTTAAACCCAGGATCGTATCACCAGTCTGGATCATCGCCATGAACACCGCCATATTGGCCTGTGAACCGGAATGCGGCTGGACATTCGCATAATCGGCGCCGAACAGGGCTTTAGCGCGGTCAATGGCGAGCTGTTCGGCTATGTCGACAAATTCGCAGCCGCCGTAATAGCGCTTGCCCGGATAACCTTCGGCGTATTTGTTGGTCAATTGCGAACCTAGCGCTTCCAGCACACGTGGGCTGGCGTAATTCTCTGAGGCGATCAGTTCGATGTGGTCTTCCTGGCGGTGGCGCTCCTGCTCCATCGCCTGAAACAACTCATCATCAAAGCCGGCTATGGTCATAGATCGATTAAACATGGTTTTCTCCTTGTGTTGGAATTCAAGATTGGGGATGGATTAGCAATACCTGCAAGTCGGCAACATTCGTACCTGTTGGGCCGGTATCCAGAACATCCAGTGAACTTTTTAACGCGTTATAGGAATCGTTATTGGCAAGCAGCGCTTCTGGGTCGCATCCTGCGCTTATCATGCGATTTAGGGAGCCAGGATCAACCAAGCCACCAGCTGCATCCGTAGGGCCGTCACGCCCGTCTGTGCCGCCGCTCAAAAATGCCCATTGCCCGGTCAAGCCGTGTCGCTTGGCCGCCAGGGCAAATGCCAGCGCCATTTCCTGATTGCGGCCGCCGAGTCCACCGCCTTTAAGCGTGACTGTCGTTTCGCCGCCCGCTAACAAGGCTAGCGGTTTACCGATGCCTCTTGCATAAACGGCCAGTTTTTCGGCTTCGCCGCGGGCTTCACCACATAACTGTCCGCTGTAAACCCTGGCTTCATAGCCCAAGTTTTGTGCGGCATCCAACATGGCGGCGACGCTGAGGGCATTGCTGCCGATCAGGGTATGCCCCGCGTTTTTAAACGCCACATCATCGGCTTTGGGCGTTTCCGGTAGCTTGCCCAGACGGCCTTGTTCCAAATGGGATTGCACCGACGCGGGTACTTTATCCCAAATCCCTTTGCTTTTTAACAGCGTAATGGCATCAGTGTAGGTGGTATGGTCGGGAACGGTAGGCCCGCTGGCAATGGCGCTTAAATCATCGCCCAGCACGTCAGACAAAACCAGTGCATGGACATCGGCGGGCAGGGCAAGCCTCGCCAGACCGCCGCCTTTTAACCGGGACAAATGTTTGCGTACGCAATTGATCTGGTTAATCGTCGCACCGCAGGATAATAACAATCCGGTGGTGGCGCTTTTTTCCTGCAAGCTGACGGAAGCCACCGGATAAGGGGCCAACGCAGAGCCCCCACCACTGACCAGCACTAAAACCAGCTCACCTTGTTGTGCACGGGCGGCTTGTCCGGCAATCCGCTGTGCCGCATCCAAACCTGCGTCATCAGGCAGCGGGTGGCCCGCGCCAATAACTTCAACTGAATTTAACGCGATGACATTTTCATAATTGGTGACGGCAATGCCCGTATCGCCCAGCAGATGGGCGGGGATGATTTCCTGCGCCGCTTTGGTCATTGCGCAAGCCGCTTTGCCAAAAGCGATAAGATGGATTTTTGACCAACGGCCAACGCGCGTACTGCCATCATTTAACAGAATTTCAAGATGCGGGCCGCGGGCTGTCAAGTAACGCTTTACCGCGAGAAAAGGATCGGCGGCGACGACACCCGCCTGAAAAATGCCCATCGCCTGTTGCCTTAATTCAAACGGTGTGGTCATGACAGCCGGTTACGCCATTTCTTTAGCGAGGGCAAAGATGTTTTCGGCATCTAAAACCTGTTGGTTATCTTCAAATAATTTGGCGATACAAGCGCGATGTAACGCCAGTTTTAACCCGCCAAAACCGATGGCCCCCCAGATAATTTTACCGTGGCGCACGATACCTTTATCCATTATATTTGTTCCGCCGATACCTATGGGCGGCGAGGCATTTGCGTCTGCCATCATTTCGATGTTTTCATTGTGCTGCCATTGTTCAGCGGTCAGCAACTCCACACCCGCAGCACCCGTGGCAAAAACAATATTGGCGTGTTCAATGGCTAAAGCGCGGGCTTCATTATCCAAAGCTTCCACTGGGGTCAGCTCAACGCTGAAACGGGCTTTCATGTTGGCGCATGCCTGTACGGCACGCTCCATTTTTCGTGCGGTTAATGAAACCTCTGCACCTTCCTTAGCCAACATCGCGGCGGCGCGTTGGCCGACCGGGCCCGTACCTGCCAACACCACCGCTTTTTTACCGGCGAGTATGCCGCTAGTCGCCAGTTTTGCGACAGCGGCTGCGGCAGTGGTGTTGCTACCATTGCTGTCGAGCATCACCGACACTTGAAAGTCCTGGAAAAAATGATTTTGTACTGCGCTAAACAAGGCTTGACCTGCAACCATGTCGCTACCGCCAACAAAAATAGCGGTATTTTTTTTATCCTTAGGGGCGCGGGTAAAAATAGCGCCTTCAACCAATCCTGTGATAGTGCCGGGTGTCAAGCCGCCGTACCCGATAACATGGTCTGCGCCGCCATCATAACCCACCACGGTATCGAAAACGGAAGGGTGAAGGTCAGTATCAAACTGAAATAGTAACTTCTTCATGGGTAACCTGATGGTTTGTTAATGTGGATAAGGGGGTAAATAGTTGTGCGGTATTATACGCAATATACAAAAGCATGCCTGATTAAGCATATAGCGTACCCGCATTATTAGGGTGATTTTTCCAGGGCATGAATGTTACGATTACAACTGTTGGCACTGTGTGTGCCATAAAACAAAGCGGTCAAAAATCTTAAAAAATAACAGGAAAACAAATGAAAACACCTATTCATATAGCGGTTACCGGTGCGGCAGGGCAAATTAGTTATTCTCTACTTTTTCGTTTGGCCGCTGGTTTGTTACTCGGCCCGGATCAGCCTATCGTCCTGCATTTACTGGAAATCACACCGGCAATGGGCGCGTTGGAAGGCGTTGTGATGGAGCTTAATGACTGTGCCGCCCCGCTACTGCACCGCATTATCATCACTGATAACCCCAAGGCGGCCTTCAAGAATGTTGATTACGCTTTTCTGGTGGGTGCCCGTCCAAGAGGGCCTGGCATGGAGCGTAAGGATTTGCTGCAAGTGAATGCCGAAATTTTCTCAGTTCAGGGCAGGGCGTTAAATGAAGTCGCCAGCCGGGAGGTAAAAGTGCTGGTGACAGGCAACCCTGCCAATACTAATGCGTTGATCGCGCTGAGGAATGCACCGGATTTAAAGCCTGAAAACTTTTCGGCAATGAGCAGGCTAGACCATAACCGCGCATTAAGCTATCTGGCTGAAAAATGCGGTGTGCTACCCGCCGATGTAAAAAACATGATTGTCTGGGGTAACCATTCGACCACACAATATCCTGACCTGCATCATGCCAAAGTGAAAGGCCAGGATGCCGTATCGCTGGTTGACGAAGATTGGGTTGTCAATGATTTTATTCCCAAGGTACAGCAGCGTGGCGGCGAGGTGATTAAAGCCCGCGGACAGTCCAGCGCCGCCTCCGCAGCTAATGCGGCTATTGACCAGATGAAAGCCTGGGCATTAGGCACCGAAGCAGGGGACTGGGCCAGTATGGGTGTATTGTCTGACGGCAGTTACGGTATCGAAGCCGGTTTGGTTTATTCCTGCCCGGTTACCGTGGTCGATGGCGAAGTGAATATTGTCAAAGGGCTGGATATAAGTGACTTTAGCCTACAAAGGATGCGGCTTTCAGAAGCCGAGCTGAAAGAAGAACGGGATGCAGTCAAGCATTTGTTATAGGTGGTTTGTACCCTCGCTGGATGCCATGACTGCCAGTCCTTTGAAGGCTGGCAGTCATCATGTTGCCGAGTGTGCCGTACTCATTCCTTAGCATTCGGTTTTTTTTTTCAATTTATCCAGCCTCATTTTATATCTCGCCAGTTTTCTTTGGATAAACTCCCCTTCTGGACGAAGTTTAGCGGCCTGTTGCATCAATCGGTAAGCCAGCTCAATATCAGAATCCTCGATATATAACGCCAAGTCCCTCCAGACAGTAAATTGATCGAATAGCGGATGGGCATTGGCTTTCATCTTTGCTTGCTGTGCAGCCAAATCCATAACGGCATCAATACCCGCCAAAGCAATGCCTTCAAGTTCGCCATAAGTGGGTTTTACGCCGGTCGCCGGTTTAGCGGGGAGGCCATCAAAGGCAGCCGGATCCCAATAGCGTTGGTCAGCAAGAAATTTCGCTTTGCAGTCTTCATCGATAAAATCCATTAAGGCAAGGTTGCTGTTTCTGGTTTGTCCGATAATTTTTTTTATGTTTGCTGAATCCAATATCCAATCCGCTTTGCCCTCAAGCTTTAAGTGTTTCTCAAGCACAAAATCAATACCGGAATTATGCGGGTCAGGCCGCAATCGCCTGTGCGCCTGGAACAACCGTAAAATGCCGTTGGACAAACTTTTATTGGCAACTGATTGGAGCGGTCGGCCTGCTTCCCGATCCAAGCCCACAAGGTTTGAAAAATCATCAAGTAAATTAGTGTCCAGCAAGCGGACATGAATGCCCTTAACCCAGCTTAGGCTACTGAATGCCCTAATTCTTTCAACATAGTTTACGGCGTTAATGACTTGGTCTATCCAAGCGTCGAGTCCGATGCCAGACCAAGCGCCCCATTGCCACCATGCGCTGTTCATCCAGGTGACTGGCGGGCGTATATAAAAAATAAGCGTGACATCGATTTTATTTTTGCTGAAAAAAGAAATTTTATTCCAGGCGTCGAATTCATAGTTCCAGGATTCACGCGATAATACGACATGGCTTTTCTGGAGTAACGACAGCAGTTGACCGCCTACTGCGTTAATATGCTCCTCAGGCGAGGTTTTAAATGCCTTTAACGGTAATGAATCGCGAAAGCCATACACATTGTGGCTTGCCAGTTTGGCCAATTCTTTTCCATGACCGATGCGTTCGCGCAAAAATGCCGCATAAACGAGATCATCGCCGTTTTTGCATTTGAATTCACCCTGACGGGAAAGGAATGTCTGTATCGAGCTGCTGCCACATTTATCAAACCCTGCATGTATATAAAGTTTTTTCATTCATTAACCTGGAAAAATGTTTTGATCTCTTTAACCATCTTAAAATCTTAGGTGCGCGGTTCAGTACATCTTAGACTTTTTACACGCCTTCCTCCCTTTTTGTGTTTGGCGCGTGGAAAATTAACCGTTTTGTCAATCCAGTTTGACCGTCTTTTTCATGCTTAATTTGATTGATCTGAAACCTGCCCAAGCCAGGGACTACCAAGTTTCCCTTATTAATATCTTTTGCATTCTGGTTGATTTGTTTAAATACATTGGCAAGCAATGCAATGGCATGGTCATCAGACACCGCTTCTAACTCAGGCGTATTTTGTTTGGCATGTCGCACCAGTTCTTTTAAGCCCATTCTTGTATTAACTAAATTGGGTTTGATATCTTTGGCAACTTTAGCCTCTAAAACAACTTTGGAATTATTGGCAACGAGTTTTAAATGTAAGTCCAGCATCCAACCCGCCACTTCTTGAGGCGTCATTTGCGGATGGCGATTTTCAACATATTCCGTGCCGAGCTGTTTAGCCAGCCACATT
>JAUYEP010000067.1 GCA_030689765.1 Methylovulum sp. | reverse complement strand
CTTGCAGATAATTGCTATATTTTTAGGTTTTTCTATCACAAAATCTGGCTTGAAACAGCAGTTATCTGTATGAAATAACGTGATTATTTATTTAACACTATGATTTTTAATAAATAAACTTGTGTAGATACTTATGCCATGGCACTGGATTCCGGCATCCATGCCGGAATGACGGGCAACATGAACGCCTAAAAGTCATAATGAGAATTGCTGATTTACGCCCGTTCCCAAGCTCCGGCTTGGGAATGCGGTGGTCGAAGCCCCCGCTTCGTGTGACGTGACAGGAAGCAGGAGCTTCCAAAGCCGCATTCCCAAGCCGGAGCTTGGGAACGGGCGTGTCCTGTAGTTCTGTAGCCGTGTAGATTGGGTGATATACCAACGCACCTTCACCAATCACCATTCAGCAATTATTCCCCTGATTTTTTTGGCAAGCGAGCTGATGCCATGTTGTGTGACGGTTTCATTGTTGCCTTTAAGCTCGATATCGATGCTGGCGGCAAGTGTTTTGCTTTTAACGTTGATAACATGCACCATGAGGTAGGAATATAAAAAACTGGGCTTGCTGTGTTGCCCGACAATCATCCAATCGGCATTGGCTTGTTCGCCTAAGCTGGCGGCAAGATCATGGAAGCGGAACAAATAGCCCAAACCGCCGTTTGCGGCTGTTTGGGCTTGAGGAGCAATACGGACGATTTCAACATCTTTGTCTGTTTTTTTTATCGCCGCTTCCAATAACGGCTGTAGGGATGCGGTGCGGGTTTGTTCCTGAGGGGTGTTGGGCAAGGCGGTGATGTCGTTCAGTTCAAACGCCAAAACCGCGATGCGTTGAGCGGCATAAACAGCATTGCCGGACAAGAGCAGGCTTACCAGGATGAGTGTCTTCATTGCCAGTCGATTCATGGTGTTTTCCTCAAAGGTCGGCCTGGTTTTGGTGCAGATTAACGAAATCCTGCATACTGAGCGTGGCAATGATGTTCAAATCATCATCAAGAATTTCGTATAACACACCCTCACTGCCGCGTATGCTGAAAAAAACGAGGGCATCCACTTCGCCGCCACCTTCCCGATGCGGTTCGTCGCTGGGTTGGCTGACGGTATAACCGCCCACAGCTCTAGCCTCTTTAAGTGTGCCGTCTGGCCTATAAAGCCTATGCTCGCCCTGGATGACAAACGTATGGTTCAAGGCTTTATGCCGATGCAGGACAATCTGTTGCCGGGCGGCAAACTTAAACAGCACGTCAATAATGGTGTTGGCTTTATCAATGTTTAGGATGGCGTAGTGCAGGTGTTCAAATCCTGTAATGGTTTGCCATTGGATAGGGGTGTCGTCGAACAGGTGGTTTGCCATATAAAGTTCCTCGTGTTTAGGTTCTTAAGATTATTTTTGCCCTTGCCCAATCATTTGCCGGCGTTGTGCGGGCAATGACAGTTTAGGCCATCGCCATCTAGCCGTAAGCTGACATTTGCCCTGAAAACACGGGCAATTTGCCCGCCATCCATCAGGTGACTTCCCAGAACATGATCGGGCACTTAGAATGTCCACACCGTCTGGCTATTGTGTTTTACCCAATCCACCATCATGAACCTACTCCGCCATTTATTGCTGCGTATCGTTGCCGTCGCCTTGCTGTGCTTGTTGGCGACGGCGGCTTTTGTGCTGTTCAGCAGTGACCGCGTCGCAAAACAGGCGACCTTGCGGATTATCGGCTCGCTAGGCAAGCAAATCAGTTTCCAACAGTTGCAAATGAGTGCCGGATTCGGCGGCACCACGCCGTTCCCTGATTTTTCCTTATGGAAACAAACCCGCAATACGACAGGGATTTGTGTCAGTTTTGTCGCTATCGACAGCCAACAGACATACAGCCTGTGCAATGGCACGGATTTTCCCCCCGCCTCCGTACCCCGTTATTTTGAAACACTGTACCGATGGTTTTTCAATCCAGGCTTGGCGGTGAGGCAAACCATCAGTTTCAAAGGCCGTGATTATGGTGTGTTGACGGTTGCGGCCAATGCCGAGATGGAAATTATCCAAGCCTGGGATAATATCCGCCGCTTGCTTGGCTTGTCGGTCAGCACTGTATTTGTAGTGTGTTGCTTGGTCTATCTGAGTATCCGCCGCGCTTTGCGTCCGGCTCAAACAATCGTTAAGGGATTAGGCAATTTGCAACAGGGCCAACTCGCTCACCGTTTGCCCTCGTTTGCATTAATTGAATGGCAAAGCATTGCCGAAGCGGTCAACCAATTGGCGGCAAGCCAACAACAATTGTTAGGTGAACGCCAACGGCTAGCCGTGCAACTGCTTAAGCTGCAAGAAGAAGAGCGTCGATATTTGGCTAGGGAACTGCATGATGAATTCGGTCAATGCCTCGCCGCTATCAATGCCGTTGCCGCGTCCATTGCCCAGACCGCCGAGGAAAAATGCCCGGAGTTACTGGCGGAAACTGGACAAATTAGCCAAATTACCGAGCATATGCTGAATGGTGTAAAAGGCTTATTGACACGCTTACGCCCGGCCGAACTGGACGGGCTGGGGCTGGCAGCCAGTTTGGAGGGTTTAATTATTAGCTGGAATGTGCATGGCGGCGGCAAAACGCATTATCGGCTTAACCTGTCCGGCGATGGTGCGGCACTACCTGAAGCTTTGGCGGTGACGTTGTTTCGTATTGTCCAGGAATGCCTGACCAATATTGCCAAACATGCTGCTGCTAGCCAGGTTGAGGTTAAGCTGGCAATCCGTCCCGAAGCGGTTAAGCTGACCATCGAAGATGATGGTATAGCGAAGCAACTGCCTTTCCCTCAACACACGGGCATTGGTTTACTTGGTATCCGCGAGAGGGTTATCGCCCTACAGGGACTGCTGACTTTAAGTCTAATCCAGCCGCAGGGCTTGAAGGTGGCAGTTTGTCTTCCGGTTCATCCTGACACGGAGGCGCAAGCATGAACCTTGCTATCCGTATTTTGTTAGTGGATGACCACGCCATTGTCCGCGCCGGCTACCGTGCGTTACTGGCAAAACAAGCGGAATTTCAGGTGGTCGCCGAAGCCGCAGATGGTGTTCAGGCTTATCAGCAATATAAGGGATGTCGCCCTGATGTGGTCATCACCGACCTGTCCCTGCCCGGCATCAGCGGTTTGGAGGTCATTGCGCGTATCAAACAACGCGATGCCAAAGCGAAAATATTGGTGTTCAGTATGCACCAACAACCCAGTTTTGCTGTGCAGGCGACCCGCGCTGGAGCTTTGGGTTATGTCACCAAAAGCAGCCCGCCTGAGGTATTGTTGCGGGCTATCCACGAAGTTTATGCGGGCCGCACAACCTTGAGCGCCGACATCGCCCAAACTTTAGCCTTGGCACAACTCGGCACCGAACGTATGGCCTTGGACACGCTGACGGTGCGTGAATTTGAAATTCTGCGCCTGTTGGTCGAAGCCAAAAGCATAGAAGACATCGCCCAGGCCCTCAATATCAGCACCAAAACTGTGGGTAACTGCCATTACCTGATTAAACGCAAACTCGGTGTCAGTAGTGACATCGAACTGACGCGCTTGGCGGCACGTTTGCATGTGATTAATTTATTGGAGCTGTCGAATCCGGCTAATCACGTTCAATGCACAACCCTGTAAGTTGTGGCGTGTTCTTCAATGCCGTCAAAAACTCCGCATTGGAGCCGCCAGCGTCAAAATAAAATCGGTTTCTATGCTTAGTCCTTCGGGTCTGTCAAGCGCTTGTTGGCTCGCTTTGTTTGCCCGCCAGGCAAACGGGGTCATCTGTAAAAGTGCCGCCCTTTCCGTCCGGTCTGGCATTATCCAAGTGTTGATACGCCGGACATCAAGCCGCTCAAATCCCTGTGGCAATACGATTTCCCCGGCATGTTCCCTGACATCAGCATAGATAAAGGCTTTCAATTGCGCTAAATGCCGTGGGCCTGGTGTCACGATAAGCAACTGTCCAGAGGGTTTCAACAGGCGTTTAAGCTCATTTTCATTGGACGGCGCAAATACGCGCAGCAACACATCAAAATAGCCATCAATGTAGGGCAAACGGTTTGAACTGGCGACGATATAGCGGGCAGAGGCCAGTTTTTTGGCGGCGGCGGCGATTGCAAATTTGGCAATATCAACACCATGCAGTTCAATCCGGTCATCCTGCTTGTAAAACGCGTTGATTTTCCGGCTGTAATAACCTTCGCCGCAACCCACATCAAGCAGACGTATCGTTTGGCCTCCAGGGACATTGGCGGCAATCATCATCGCGACTGCTTTAGCCATAGGCCCATAATAACCCGCTTCCAAAAATGCACGTCTGGCGTTTAACATGGATTTGTTATCACCGGGTTCGCTGGAATGCTTGTGTTGCACGGGCAGTAGATTTAAGTAGCCTTCCTTCGCCAGATCAAAATTATGCCGGTTTGGACATTGATATGATTTGCCTGACGGATGCAACGCCAGCGATTGGGCGCAAACCGGGCACAAATAACAGTCAGTAGCCAATGCTTAATCCCGCACCGGCCGTTTATCGAGTTTTCTTTGCAAGGTGCGCCGGTGCATGTTCAATGCCCTGGCTGCCGCTGAGATATTGCCGTCATACTGCATCAACACTTTCTGAAGATGTTCCCATTCCAGGCGTTTTACCGACAACGGATTTTCACTGATTAACACCGACGAATCGCCTTCGTTCCTGTTGAGCGCATTAACAATTTCATCGGCGTTAGCCGGCTTGGTCAAATAATGGATGGCGCCCAGTTTTATCGCTTCAACGGCGGTGGCTATGCTGGCAAAGCCGGTCAACATCACGATTTGTGTGTTGTCATCCAGTGAAATCAATTTTTTCACCAGCTCGAGCCCTGATTCATAACCAATACGCAAATCAATCACGGCATATTCGGGTAGATATTGCTCGGCCAATATCATGCCGTTAGTGACGTCATTAGCGACCAATACGTCATAATTACGTCTTTCCAGCGCAGATTTCAACACCTTGCAAAAGGTTTCATCATCATCAACCAACAATAAACGGGGCTTGTCCAATTCCAGGGTTGTCATTATTATTTTCCGCATCTAAAAGAGGTAGGGTGATTTCCACGCAAGCACCCCCTGAGTCACTATTATAAAGGTCAATTTTACCGCCTAAGCGTTTAATCGTGGAGTAAGTTAAGAATAATCCGACGCCTAACCCGCGTTTTTTGCTGGCTACGGGCTGTTTACCTGCGAACTCAACCAGCTCAGATGGGATGCCTGGGCCAAAATCCCTGATTTTGACCATTAATTGGTATAAATCCCATGAGGCGTGAAATTCAATGCCCTTTTCCTGCGGCGAGGCTTCTGCCGCATTATTAAGGATATTGATAATAGAATGGGTCAGGGTGCGTTCGGCAATAATTTTTGCATCGGTATCTAGGGGGGGATCAATGAAAAAGTTTAATTTTGTTGCCGGCTTATGGGTACGCCATTGTTTTATGACACCATCAATATAGTCCGTTACTGGTATCACCCGGCCTGATTCGGCACGCAATTCACCCGCTGAAGCGGACATCACCGACAGCGCCTGTTTGCAGCGTTCAATTTGCTGCTGGATGATGAGCGTCTTCTCATGCAAATCAGGAAAACGATGTATTGGATAATCCTTTTCCAGCTCATGCGCGACGATCGCCATGGTGCCCAATGGCGTACCCATATCATGCGCCGCGCTGGCGGCTAAGGTGCCTAGCGCCACTACGCGCTCATCGCGCAATGCGCTTTCTCTGGCATCCGCGAGGTTGCGCTCCTGAATCCTGAGCGCCCGGGCCAGTTCAACAACAAAAAAAGCGACTAATCCGGCACTGAAGACAAAACCAAACCACATGCCAAAAACATGCAGGTTAAAATAATGTTTGTCACTCATCGCATGCATCTGTTGCAACATCTCATAATTGACCATGCCCGGGTGGATCATTTGCGGGTTAGGGGAATGCGGCTCTATCGCCGGCAAAGGGATATTAAACGCCATCAGCACCGTGTACATTGATGTCGTTAACATCACCATGTACCAGGCATAAGAATGTGGCAACATGATAGCGGTAATAATGACCGGCAACAGAAAGACCCAAATAATGGGGTTTGATGCGCCGCCCGTCAGATACAGCAATAACGTGATAGCCACCACATCCATGACCAGCTGGGTAAAAATATCGATTTCGGTGACAGGCTCTTCTGCATGGAAACGTATCGAGGTATAAATATTCGCTGAGCATATCAACAGCATCACTAGCCAAAGCTGCTGCTCCGGCAGACGGATATTTAGCCCATACACCGAGATGATGATTAATACCGATTCGCTGAGTATCATCAAATTTCTTAATATAAACAGCCACTTAAGATTTTGTCTGGCAGAAAATTCGGATTTTGGTGAGACGTGTGAGAACATTTTTATGTGGACAGTGTTTGATGATGGAAAACAAGTGCCTGGGGTTGGGGGTTATTGTAAACCGATACGATTGACAGCATTGCCAAAAAAGCAATAGTTATCCTTTTGCAAGTATTTTATGGTGCAAACAAATAGGGCTACCACGCCTGCGACAATATGTCACATTTTTATTTGCGCTATCGATTGCTATCATTAACCTAACTTTTAAGGCTCTCATAGAGCCGCATAGCTGAAAGTTGCGTTATATCCTTCCTAATTACTCTCGAGCGGTTTTTTTAAACCGCTTTTTTTTGCCCATCGAATACTGTACATCCTCGCATACCCCTTGCTCACGCGGCATCACTCTGGACACTCCCCCTATAATCTTTGTCAATATAGAATACTTGGCTTGCGTTTAACAATAAGTTACGATGAAATGAGTGTCATAATTTATTCCTCTCCTGCTGAAATGAACGAAAAAAATAACATAACCGTTGAATCAATGCCCTATTTCATTGCAGATCAATCTGCTCCTGAAAAGAACCGGTATGTTTTTGCCTATACAATCACGATTACCAACCAGGGCGAAATACCTGCAAAACTGCTGAGACGGCATTGGCTGATTACCGATTCTAACGGCAAAATTCAGGAAGTCAGGGGCGAGGGGGTTGTTGGTGAGCAGCCTTATCTGAAGCCTGGCGAAAGCTTTCGTTATACCAGTGGTTTAATGCTGGAAACATCGGTCGGTACTATGCAGGGTAGCTATACAATGCGCTCGGATGATGGCGATGATTTTAATGCCAATGTGCCTGTGCTTACCTTATCCATTCCCAGAACGTTGCATTAATGTATGGCAATTTACGCTATAGGCGATGTTCAGGGCTGTTTTGACGAATTGTTACGGTTGCTTGATGTAATCTCATTTGATAAAGATACCGATTGTTTATGGTTTGCAGGCGATCTGGTCAACCGTGGGCCAAAATCGCTGGAAACCTTGCGTTTCATTAAAGCATTAGGTACGGCTGCGGTTACTGTGCTTGGCAACCATGACATGCACTTGCTTGCCGCATCATGCACACCAAAAATAGCCCATAAAAAAGATACCTTGTCGGACGTGCTGGAAGCGCCTGACCGGGATGAGTTGATTTATTGGTTAAGACATCAGCCGTTATTTCACTATAACGATGACTTTTGCATGATCCATGCGGGCTTGCCACCGCAATGGGATTTTAAAAAAACCCAAAAAATGGCATCAATAGCGGAACAGACCTTGCGGGGAGCTGACTATGCGGTGTTTTTAAAACAAATGTATGGTAATAAACCTAACGTCTGGTCATCCAATTTAAAAGGTACGCCCAGATTGCGCTTTATTATCAATTGCTTTACGCGTATGCGTTATTGCGATAGCAATGGCCGTCTGGATTTTGCCAATAGTGGGCCTCCAGGCTCCCAGCCTAAAGGTCTGTTGCCGTGGTTTGATGTCCCCAATAGAAAAAGCGCCGATATGCGCATTATCTGCGGCCACTGGTCGACATTGGGATATTACGAAGGCTCAAACTGTTATGCCATTGATACCGGCTGTTTGTGGGGGGGGCAGCTCACGGCAATAAAGCTGGGTGATCCTGTGCAACGTTTCAGTATTGATTGCCCTGTCGCGAAAAAACCCGGCAAAACCTATTCCGTTAGTAATGCGTTAATCGAGCAACCCACAAATAAACAGCTCATAGCGCTAGCCTGATTATGCGCTGACCATTTCTTAAGGCGTCAGGATTCCAGTGCAAAACAGCCCAATCCAGCAATTCTGGCACCGGCGCGTGTTGCAGTTCCAGCGGCGGCTGTTGTTTTAACAATGTCAATAGTTCAAAAATGATGGCTTCCGGCGTTGCCAAGCCAACGGCGGTTGCTCGTGTTTGTTTACTGAGCTTATAACCGTGCTGGTCAATAATTATCGGCACATGCATATAGCGTGGAATCGCTAATCCTAATAGCTGCTGCAAATAGATTTGCTTCGGGGTGGAATCCAGCAAATCAAAACCACGCACAACTTGATTGACCTGTTGCCTGTCATCGTCAATCACAACGGCAAATTGATAGGCAATAATCTGATCCTTGCGCTTTAAAATAAAATCACCATGCTGTTCAGACAAATGATGTGTCATCCGTCCTTGCAATTCATCATGAAAATTAATCACCCGCCGGTCGGTTTTGACGCGCAAGGCGTGAGGCGCATTCAATGGGATAGACTGGTTTTTGCAATAGCCTGGATAAACAGCCGAGGTGAGCATTTTCCGGCTACAGGCACATCGGTAAGTCATTTGACAGGCTTGCATCCGGTCGAGCATTTCATCGTAAACCGCTTGTTGTAGGCTTTGATAAACGACACTGCCATCCCAATGCAGCCCAAATAGGTCCAGCGTGGTTAAAATAGATCCGGCTGAACCTTTTATGTTGCGGAGGGTGTCAAGGTCATCGATGCGTAGCAACCATAGCCCTTGTTGTGAACGCGCTTCAAGAAAACTGGCAAGCGCGGTATAGAGTGATCCGAAATGTAAGGGGCCGGTGGGCGAAGGTGCAAACCGGCCAATGACAGGTTGTTTGTCCTGCACGACGACTTTTTTATTGCTCCTCTCTATTGTTCCACTATTTAACCCATTTGTTTTTCACGAATTTCATCCAGCGTTTTGCAATCGATGCACAACGTGGCCGTAGGCCTGGCCTCCAGCCGACGTATGCCGATTTCGATTCCGCACGATTCACAAAAACCATAATCGCCTGATTCAATTCCTTTAAGCGCATCATCGATTTTCTTTATCAGACGGCGTTCGCGGTCGCGGGTCCTTAATTCCAGACTAAATTCTGACTCCTGAGTCGCACGGTCATTCGGATCAGGGAAATTAGCAGCATCACTCTGCATGTGATGCACGGTACGGTCTACTTCGTGCATCAATTCTGCTTTCCAGTTTTTAAGGATGCCCTCAAAATGCTTCAATTGAGCTTCATTCATATACTCTTCGCCTTCTATTGTTTCATAAGGCGTAAAGGTGAAAGGTGACGCACCCGCTTTAGAACTATTGGTCATCCATTAACTCCAACACAAGATTAATAAGCCGCGCATTTTTAGCAGAATATTAAGCCGTAAGCAAGGATTATTGGTATCATCCGCGCTTTTTTAAGGGTTTAAGATATGGGTGAAAAACTGGCAATACGGGCTCAGGCCCTCTCTCCGTTTTATGTTATGGATGTGTTGCGCCGTGCCAAACAACTGGAAGCGATGGGGCGCGATATTATCCACATGGAAATCGGCGAGCCGGATTTTCCTACGCCTAAACCGATTATTGATGCCGGTATCAAGCTCTTGCAAACCGGTGAGGTCAAATACACGCCGGCAGCCGGATTGCCTGAACTGCGTACAAAAATAGCGGCATTCTATCTACAGCGTTACGGCATCAACGTCGCTACAGGAAGGATTTTTGTAACTCCCGGCGCATCCGGCGCTTTTTTATTGGCGCTGGGCGCGAGTTTAAATCCTGGTGAAGCCCTATTAATGGCCGATCCCTGTTATCCGTGCAACCGCAATTTTGTATATTTGTTTGATGGCAAAATCCACGCCGTAGCCGTCGATGCGTCCACGCATTACCAATTGACGGCAGATTTAATCAGACAACACTGGACACCCAAAACAAAAGGCGTGTTGATAGCTTCCCCATCCAACCCTACCGGCACATTGATTTCGCCTGACGATTTAAAATCGGCGGTTCAAACGGCCAACGCCTTGGGGGGCTGTTTTTATTCAGATGAAATCTACCATGGCCTGGTTTACGGTCAAGAGGCTACGAGCGCATTGGCATTCAGTGACGATGTTTTTGTCATCAACAGCTTTTCCAAATATTTTGGCATGACGGGTTGGCGCGTCGGCTGGCTGATCGTGCCGGAGGCCTTTGTTGATACCACAGAAAAGCTGGCGCAGAATATTTTTATTGCCACATCCACTCATTCACAATACGCCGCATTGGCGGCATTTGATGACGAAACGCTCACAGAACTTGAACGCAGGCGCACCGAATTTAGCACTAGACGCGATTTTCTTTATAACCATCTCACGCGCTTAGGGTTTGATATCCCCATCAAACCGGAAGGTGCTTTTTATATTTATGCCAACTGCGCCCGTTTTACTGATGACAGTTTCAAGTTTGCGCTGGATTTTTTGGAAGCCGAAGGTGTCGCCATCACGCCAGGCAAAGATTTTGGCCATCACGAGGCGCATCACACGTTACGCTTTGCTTATACCACCTCTATCGATAGGATGGCTATTGCGATGCAACGTCTGGAACGATTTATAAACAAAGGATAGCCATGTCTGTAAAACAACTTTCAGTGACCGAATTAAAAAACAAAATGACGCTGGGCGAGCCATTATTTTTGCTGGATGTCAGGGAACCGCATGAATTTAAATATGCGGGCATCACCAACAGCGTATTAATACCGCTCAATCAAATTCCGCAAAGGCTGGGCGAATTGGATGCCCATCAGGAGATTATCGTGATTTGCCATCATGGCATGCGCAGCCAGCAAGCGGCGGGTTATCTCGTCCATTCAGGCTTTAAAAATATTGCCAATCTAAAAGGCGGCATTGATGCCTGGTCACGCGAATGCGACGGGTTAGTCCCCAGATATTAGGGCCAAAAACTACAAAACCGGAGGATACTCCAATTTGAAACCGCTGCTTATTTCAATTGACAGGTAAGGGATTGTTGTGGCTAAGCCTGATTACACCCTTGACCAGATCATCACCCAATTGACAAGCTCCTGGGGAGATGGCGATACGACGGCACGCTTATGGGCGGCTTCGTCCAGTGCGCCTGAGCCAAGCATCAGTGTTGGCATTAACACAAGCAACCCCACTAACTTTACTGCACTGGGCCGGCAGCTATCCTCAGAAGGTAATGGTTTGGTCGCGATGACAGCCTTGCAAGTGCTGACCGCGCGGCTTTCTTTCCAGATATGGGACGGCTTGATCCCGCGCAGCTTGGTTGAAAGTGACGGCGCGGGCGCAAATATCACGCTAAATTACTCCAGCACCACTAGCGGCAATAACACCTATTCGAATATTTTAACTCACGAC
>JAUYEP010000059.1 GCA_030689765.1 Methylovulum sp. | reverse complement strand
ATGTGTTGTGTGACATAACAGGGCTTAATGGCAAGGTTGAATCAAAGGCTGTTAAAGAGGTGATTTATCCTATCGATAAAAACAGGGAAATTACCGTTGAATTCATAACTTCTTTGAATGAAGCGACACCGATGGTGTTCCGCGCAGAAACGAAAAAATTGAAAGTTCACCCTGGCGAATACTATACCGTGAATTTTTATGCAGAAAACAAGACGGATAAAGTCTTGAAAGCTCAGGCGATCCCAAGTATTTCACCTGGATTAGCCGCTGAATATTTTAAAAAGACCGAGTGTTTTTGCTTTACGGAGCAGACGTTTAAAGCGCGTGAGGGTAGAACCATGCCTGTGCGCTTTGTAGTAAATCCTGATTTACCGAAACAATATAAAACAATTACGCTCGCCTATACATTTTTTGATAATACAAAACCCGACAATACTAAATCAGAGTGAAAGGATAGGAGAAAATTATGTCTTCAAGCGATACTTATTACATACCGAATAAAGCGACATGGCCGGTTATGGCTACGCTTGGCCTAGTGACATTATTGGCTGGATTTGCAAACTATTTGAATGGTTCATCAGTTGGCCCGACCATGATGATGATCGGTTTTGTTATCTTCATCGTCATGCTGGCAGGCTGGTTTACCTTACAGGCAACTGAAAGTGAAGCGGGCATCTA
Organism: Methylovulum sp.; assembly: GCA_030689765.1. Classification (GTDB taxonomy): domain Bacteria; phylum Pseudomonadota; class Gammaproteobacteria; order Methylococcales; family Methylomonadaceae; genus Methylovulum. Next base: position 9,596 of record JAUYEP010000059.1, on the reverse strand, counting down.
CAATACGCAGGTAGGTGTTTCCTTCCGTATGGGCATGATGTGGTTTATCTTCTCGGAAGTGATGTTTTTTGCCGTTTTCTTCGGCACACTTTGGTATACGCGCAATTTATCAGTGCCTTGGCTGGGCGGCGAGGGCATAGGCGCGGCGACTAAAGAACTGCTGTGGCCCAATTTTGATGCAACGTGGCCAACCAATGGGCCGGGTAAATTAGTCGAGGGCAAACCTACCAGCAACGGTGAGTTTGAGTCGATGAGCGCGTGGGGATTACCTTTTTTGAATACCCTGATTCTTTTGAGCAGCGGAGTCACCGTCACTTGGGCGCATCATGGCTTGCTGGCAAAAAATCGTGACCAGCTTATTAAAGGCTTGATCGCAACCGTTGCTTTGGGTTTTTTATTCGTCGCATTTCAAGCGTTTGAATACCATGAAGCTTATACAGAAATGGGTTTGACTTTAGGTTCAGGCATTTACGGTTCGACTTTTTTCATGTTGACCGGTTTTCATGGTTTCCATGTTTGTGTCGGTGCAATTATTTTGAGCGTGGTACTGTTCCGCAGCACGAAAGGTCATTTCACGCCCGAAAATCACTTCGCTTTTGAAGCAGCGGCATGGTATTGGCATTTTGTTGACGTAGTTTGGCTAGGTTTGTTTATTTTTGTTTATATCATGTAAGGTATACAAAAATGTCAAAAAAAGCGTTGTCTTTGGCAACGCTTTTTTTTTGTCCACAGAAAATAGGTAGAAAATTGCCGGTCATTTGGATTGCCCGGAGACTACCGGTTTTTTCGCTTGCATCTGTGCGCCTATCCCATGTGGACGAAGCAGCCCAGTAGCCAGCGCAATAAAAATAAAAACAAACAAGATGACCGACAGGGTAATGCGAAAAGTCAGTGCTTTGACTATTTTTTCAGATTGTTTTTGGTCATTGCTTTTAACGAGATTGAATAGTGCGAGACCTAAGCTGATAATGATGAGGATAAAGACTGCAATAGTGATGCTTTTGACGATCATGATAAAGATGCCTGATTGTAAAATTCAGTTATTTTCGGTTATTCGAGTCGGATTGCCAATAAATTAATGGGAAATACGGGCCTATCTTATGACGTTTAAAATTATCCCAACATTGGCCACACTCTGTTTATTGACGCTGCTGCTTGCCTTAAGTAATTGGCAATGGCATCGGTCAGAAGAAAAGCGTGCATTACTCCATCAGCAGGAACAGGCTACCGGTGCGGCGACAATCAATTTATCAAATGCTGCTTTTGAAAATGCCCAAGATTTAAGGTACAGGAAAGTACAAGTCATAGGCCATTATGATACGGCACACCAATTTTTGATAGATAATCAAATTAGCAGTGGAAAACCAGGGTATTTTGTACTGACCCCATTGCTATTGCAGGGTGAAGCCAATGCTGTCTTGGTGAATAGGGGCTGGATCCCGCTGACTCAGAGCCGGAGCGTATTGCCGGAAATACCGGTTGACAGGGGTCTGGTGACGATTAATGGGCGGATTAATAAGTTTCCGAGTGTCGGTGTAAAATTAGCGGGCGCAGAAATACCTACAGCCACTTGGCCATCGGTTGTGCAGGTTGTTGATAGCGGGATTTTGGCGAAGAAACTGGGTTATGCCTTATTCCAGTTTCAGATAGAACTGGATGAAAATGCTCCAGACGGGTTTAAACGGGAATGGCAGGCAACAACCGTGATGTCACCTGAACAACATATCGCCTATGCGGTTCAATGGCTGGCACTGGCATTGACGCTGACGGCGCTCTTTATTTGGTATAGTTTTAAAAAAAATGATTAATCAGCAAAAAAAAAATCAACTGTTAATTCTGGTCATTTTTGGGATGTCTGTTATCCCTTTTTTAATTGCCTGGGGATTAAAGGAAAATTCGGCGTTATTAAAAAATCATGTCAATAACGGCGAGCTGATAACGCCTGCCGTCCCAACTGAACGTAGCGATTTTATCGGGTTTGATGAATTCTCGGCAAATAATATTGCTGAACTTACTGGGCACTGGCTAATGGTCAACGTCGTTCCGGCGAAGGGCTGTAATCAAATCTGTATGGACGCCATGCTTAAAACCAGACAACTGCGGCTGATGCTGAACAAGGACTTGTCACGTACGCGCCGTGTCGTCATCGTTTTTAATGACGTTTCGCCTGAAACGGCAAAGCAATGGTGGCTTAAAGACACGCTGTTGTGGCGGCTGCGCCCAACAGAAAAAAATGATGATGCCGCACTTTTCCTGAGCTTGCAGCGCGAAGAAAATCCAATCGACGAAGCGCTGGTATCAAAATTGATAGGCAACGAAAATCGTGAATTTGCACTCGGTTCCGATCTTATCAGAGTCAAGCCCAACCCCATGCTTGTTGATAAATTGCAACACATCAGAAAAGGCACCATACCTGACGGCATGCTTTTTTTAATGGATCCGTTGGGTAATCTAATGATGCAATACGAACCAGGGTTCGATCCCTACAAAGTAAAAAGTGATCTCATGCATCTGCTGAGAATTTCACAAATTGGATAACAGAAGAAAATAAAATGTTTAGAAAAATAACTCTGTTTAGCGTTGTTTTAGCGTTAATTGTTAGCGTATTTGGCTGTTATATGCGTTTATCTGACGCACTGCCCGGATGCCCTGACTGGGCGGAATGCTATGGAGACGTGGTTATCAGTGATAAGCACTATCAAAAATTACCGCTAGTGCTTGAACAAATCTCCGCTCTTTTCGATGCAGGCAAGAACATGCTGTATCGTTACCTGATTGCAGGCTTGGCGTTATTGATTCTTGTGTTGGGTGTGCTTGGCTGGCGCGGGACAAACTATCGTTTATCCGCAATGTTAACAATTTCTGGTCTGTTTTTATTAGTGGCCTTACAGGCGTTGTTGAATGTATGGATGCCTGACGCACTCATGCTGCCGACGGTTGCAGCCGCTAATCTGTTGCTGGGAATGATAAGCTTCTGGCTGTTGTTCTGGCTTTATTTACGCAGTGGCCCCGCTGTCCCGATAACAACTGGGCGACCGGTGTCGCTGACAGTTGTGTTATTAGCCATGCTGGTTTTATGGATACAAATTAAGCTCGGCGCGTGGGAAAGCGTGAATCACGCGGCTTTAGCCTGTGCTGGTTTTCCTCTGTGCAATGGCCAGTGGTGGCCTGACGCAGACTATCAGAATGCGCTGAATGTATTGGCAATAGTGCATGACGCATTAACAGGCTATACAGGTGACATTTCAGCCAATGCCCAGGTGGCGATAAATTGGCTGCATAGAGTCGGGGCGTTGCTATGTTTTATTGTGTTGACCCTGTTGGCATTCGCCTCGTTGTCAACAGCAGCTCCCAGGGCAGTAAGAAAAGCAGGCCTGTGGTTAAGTGTATTATTGTTTGTGCAAATCGGTTTAGGTAGTATTGGTTACAAATTGATGTTGCCTTTATGGGCAACATTAGCGCATCACACTGTTGCCGCCCTTTTGATGTTACCCTTGATTGCCATCGGTTTTTATAATCGGTATGGATTTGTAGAATCAGTGGGCGAAGTTAGTGGTGATAAGGCACTGCGCCCCCCTGCCGCTGCTTTTTCAGTTGACACGCTGGCAACAGTCCCAGGTGTTGCCCCTTATATAGAACCCGCGCCAGAAACGTTGTACTTGCGTCTTAAATCGCAGCTAAAGCGTACCCGATCAGGACTAGGTGACCTGTTGGCTAACTTGTCACTAGGACGACAAGAAACTGATGATGATTTGCTGGAAGACCTTGAAGCAAGCTTGTTAATGGCCGACATAGGCATTACTGTGACGACGGAAATTATCAACAGGTTGACGCAGCACCTTGAACGGCATCAGTTAAAAGATACAGCGCTACTGTCGGCAGCATTGAAACAGGAGTTGCTGAGGATTCTTAAACCGTGCAGCAACCCGTTGCAAATCCCCAAGCAGGACAAGCCTTTTGTTATTTTGGTGGTCGGCGTTAACGGTGCCGGCAAAACAACGACTATTGGCAAGTTGGCCAGACGTTTACAGGCACAAGGGCATAGCGTCATGTTAGCTGCCGGCGATACGTTCAGGGCGGCGGCGGTTGAGCAGTTACAAATTTGGGGTGAGCGCAATGGTATTCATGTCGTGGCCCAGCATACCGGTGCAGATTCTGCATCGGTAATCTATGATGGCGTACAGTCCGCCCAGGCCAAAGGCATCGATGTGCTGATCGCCGATACCGCAGGTCGGCTGCATACCAAAGCAAATTTGATGGATGAGCTGAAAAAAGTAAAACGCATCATAAGCAAACTTGATGAAACCGCGCCGCATGAGGTGTTGCTGGTGCTTGATGCAGGTACCGGACAAAATGCCTTGTCCCAGGCAAAACTGTTTAATGAAACGGTCGCATTAACCGGTTTAGTGTTGACCAAGCTTGATGGCACGGCAAAAGGTGGTGTTATTTTTGCTTTGGCCGGGCAATCAGGCATTCCTATCCGATACATAGGTATTGGTGAAGGCATTGATGATCTGCAGGATTTTGATGCGGAAACGTTTGTCGATGCTTTGTTTGTTAAAGATTAGTTTGTCAGAGATTAAAAAGACGATGCTAAAGTTTGATAATGTCACAAAGCGTTATCCTGAAACTGGGGATGTTTTACGCAACATCAGTTTTCATTTACGGCATGGCGAAATAGCTTTTCTTACCGGTCATTCAGGCGCGGGAAAAAGCACATTACTAAAGCTGATTGCGGTGATGGAGCGTTGTAGTCGTGGAATAATTTTATTGGATGGGGAAAACCTCAGTGGCGCCAAGGAATATCAAATCCCATTTTTACGCAGAAAAATGGGATTTATTTATCAGGACTATAAGCTGTTGCAGGATCGGACCGTTTTTGACAATGTCGCATTGCCGCTGGTGATAGCGGGTTTCGGACATCAGGAAATTACCCGCAGGGTTCGGGCTGCGCTGGATAAAGTCGGCTTGTCAGGCAAAGAAAAAAAATATCCGATGGCGTTATCGGGTGGTGAACAGCAACGTGTCGGGATAGCCCGTGCAGTCGTCAACAAGCCACCTATCATTATTGCAGATGAGCCTACCGGAAACCTTGATCCCGAATTGGCGGCAGACATCATGCGTTTGTTCGAGAGCTTTCAGCAAGTAGGGGTTACGGTATTGATTGCATCACATGATATTTCTTTAATTGCACAAATGAACCACCGTGTCTTAAAGCTGGATCATGGTCAACTGGTTTCGGGCTAAACGATGAAACGCATTAACAGGCGACATCAAACCCAAGAAGTCAAGCAACCCCGGTATGCTAAACCGGCTAGGCAGGATGCCCAGCGCACCACCACCGCAGGTGGTAATTTTGTCGATAAATTAAAGGCTTATCGGGATCTTCATGCCCATGCCTTATTTTCCAGTCTAGGGCGATTGGTGGCATCACCCTTTAACTCGGTGATGACGATAGCCGTCTTGTCGATTGCCATTTCGCTCGCCAGTGGTTTTTATCTGGTTCTGGCGAATCTTCAACAATTAACCGAAAATTTAGAAACTAGCGCACAAATTTCGTTGTTTTTGAAAGATGAAGTTTCCGAAACACATGCCAAGCAACTGGCTGACAGTATTCGACAAAATCCGGGCATCCAGTCTGTTAAATTGATTACTAAAGAACAGGCTTTAGCTGAATTTAAAACGTATAGCGGTTTTGGCTCGGCTATTACGGTATTAAAAACAAATCCGCTACCTATTGTCATTCAGGTATTGCCAAAGGATACGCTCGAAGACACCCGGGGACTTGAAGATCTGCTGCAAAGTTTTCAACAGTCTGTAGAAGTCGATTCTGCCCAATTAGATATGAAATGGGTGGAACGGCTTCAATCAATTATGGCCGTGTCGCAGTGTGCGGCAACATTGTTAAACCTGATGCTGGGGTTTGCCGTGCTGTTTATTGCGGGCAATACGATTCGGCTGGAATTGCAAAGCCGCCATGAGGAAGTGGTCATCGCAAAACTGGTTGGTGCCACCCGTGCGTTTATTCAACGGCCTTTTTTATACACTGGATTTTGGATAGGCTTTATTTCAGGCGTAGTTGCCTGGTTTATCGTCACCGTGATGATGCTGATATTAAGACAACCCGTTGAAAATCTTTCAGGTCTGTATGGTGGAAATTTCCACCTGTTGTTTTTTGGCTTCGGCGAAACACTGGAGCTTATTGCTATTTCATCGGCGCTCGGCGTATTGGGATCGTGGGCCGTCTTAATGTATCAACTCCAACATACCAAACCCGCTTAGGGATTTTCGAAAAGTATTAGCACTCTTCATAGGAGAGTGCTAGAATTCGACCAAATTTTTACATAGTGGGGTATACATCATGAGCAGCGCATTAGCTTTACCTGTTAATTTGTCGGTTGGAACATTCGATGCCTATTTAAATCTTGTCAGGCAGATGCCTAAATTGACGGTCGAGCAAGAACGTGAATTGACGCTACGTTATAGGGATCACGGTGATTTAGAAGCTGCACGTGAATTAGTCATGACCAATTTGCGTTTTGTTGTTCATGTTGCCAGAGGCTACAGCGGCTATGGCCTGTCAATGCCGGACATTATTCAGGAAGGAAATGTTGGTTTGATGAAAGCAGTCAAACGTTTTGACCCTGATATGGGGGTACGCCTGGTTTCTTTTGCCGTGCATTGGATTAAAGCTGAAATTCATGAATATGTGATCAAAAATTGGGGCATAGTCAAAGTCGCCACTACAAAAGCGCAACGCAAGCTGTTCTTTAATCTGCGCAAATCCAAGGAAGATCTGGGTTGGTTGTCGAATGATGAAGCGGTAGCCATTGCTAACGATCTGGATGTTGATGTGCGTGCTGTTTACGAAATGGAGAAGCGCCTGGGTAACAGGGACATGTCGTTTGATATGTCTGCGGACGAATCGGACGATGAAAGCTATATAGCACCCGTTAATTATCTTCAGCAACATGGTGCAGACCCGGCGGTACTTCTAGAAAATGCGGATTGGGGAGGACATGAACACGACTTGCTCAGCGTTGCAATGGAGACACTCGATGAACGCAGCCTGGACATTCTTGTTTCCCGCTGGTTGTCAGAGAAAAAGGCTACGCTACATGAACTTGCTGAGCGTTATAACGTTTCTGCCGAGAGAATCCGGCAGTTGGAACAAAATGCGATGAAAAAATTGAAATCGGCTGTTGTATTTGCAGCGTAAAAAAACAACCCATAAAGCACCGAACTAACAAAAAGGCTTAACGGCATGCCGTTAAGCCTTTTTTATGGCTGAATTAATGCCAGCAAGTATCTGGTGTAGGGAGCCACTCCCCCTTTGTTAAGCTGGATGGAGCAAACTTAGAAGCATTTGTGCTTGTTCCGCCGCTTCATGCCCCAAATGGGTCAAATACCCACCGTCTTCCAGTGACACCAAACCTTTAGCGTATAGCCGTTGCGTGGCAGCTATAGTTGCAGGGGTTGCAGTTGATTTGTGAACCTTAATCCCTTCTAGCGTTGTATCGAGATTATAGCGGACCAAAACATTCAGTTCTTCTACAATATCTTGGGTATAGGGCATAAATAAATCCTCGTGATTGTGGTTGATAAGAATTGATAGCATAAAGCTATTTTTCATGAAGGCGTATATTTATTAGCAAGTGACACTCATTTTAAAGAAACAAACAGTCACTTTAATGGCGCCAATAAAAGCGTCCAGTGAACCTATGCTGTCATTTAACTTTAATGCTTTTGTCATTAAACTGACATTTTGCATGACTATTCTGTCAAGCTGATTATTTTGAACGTATGGATAACTATGAAAAAACTTACTGCCGAAGTACAAGTCAAGTCAGCTAAACGACTGGAATGTTTTATCGCTGACTCAGATGCGATGATCAAAGAAGCCCAGATATTGCGTTATCGTGTTTTTGCCAAAGAAATGGGGGCAAAACTCAAATCTGAGTCAGAAGGGCTCGACCATGATGAAGTGGATGAATATTGCGACCATTTGATAGTTTATGACAATGTCAATAATAAAATCGTGGGTTACACGCGCTTGCTTACACAGCATCAAGCAGAACGGCTGGGCCGGTTTTATTCGCAGGGTGAATTTAACCTGGATCAAGTTTTGGCATTGCCAGGACGTTTTTTGGAAATTGGCCGGACTTGTGTAGACCCCGATTATCGCGGCGGCGCAGTATTGACGACATTATGGTCAGCACTGGTTGAATATGCATTGAAAGGACAGTTTAATTATTTGCTAGGCTGCGCCAGCATTACACCGGGGCCAAGTGGTTTTGCCGTCGATGCTGTTTACCGGAATATTGATGCCAAAAATATTGCACCCGCATCAATTCAGGTTACTCCCAGCATTCCCGTCCCTGGTCATTTAAGATGTGGCAGAGATGAATCCGGCATTCCTCCATTGCTCAAAGCTTATTTACGCTTCGGCGCGTTAATCTGTGGTGAGCCTTGTTGGGATGAAGACTTTAACTGCATGGATTTATTTGTATTATTGCCTCTTGACCAATTGCAAGAACGCTATAGTAAACATTATATGAGAGATTATCAGGCGGGTCATGAAATTGAAAATACGGCTGCTTTATAAGCTTTTTCTGATTACCGTCCTGTTTATTATTGGCTTTATTATTGCGTTAGTTATTTTTCCGGCAATCAACGTATTTCTGGTAGCCAGCAAAGCCAGAACCAAGCGTGATTTAATAAAAAAACAGTGGCTAAGATGGTTTGGTCTGATTGTAAATCTACAGATTATCAAAGCGGGTGAATTGCCGGAACAACCCGCTATAATCGTTAGCAATCATATTTCCTGGTTGGATATTATCGTTATAGGTCAATATATTCCGGCGTATTTTGTTGCCAAAAGCGACATATTAAGCTGGCCGGTGATAGGCTTTTTGGCTCGCCAGGCGGGTACTATATTTATTCGTCGTGGCGATAAAAAGCATATTATGGCTACCGCCGAAAAAATGATTTGGTTGTTAAAACAAAATAGCAACATTATTGCCTTTCCTGAAGGCACTACCACGAAAGGCGATGAGGTTCTAAGTTTTCATGCCTCGCTATTTCAGCCAGCATTATTGACCAAATCAGTTATTCAGCCGATAGCCATCCAATATCAGGGGATAGCTAAAGGACACGCCCCTTTTGTTGGCGATGATGCGTTTATCCCGCATTTAATAAAAATGCTTAGCGTAGACAAAATAGAAGTACATCTTAGCTTCCTTCCTGTCGTTAATACCTCAGGAAAAAATCGTCATTCCGTCAGCCATGAAACAAGGGCAATGATTTTGGCAACGGTTTCAAATGATTCGTCACCAGAGGCTATTGAAAATACAGACTGGGTTGACGTAAAACCTATCGCATATACATCAACCTAAGATTGCAGCGGTTTCAACCTAGGTTTGTACTCCACCCGCTAAATCTACTGTTATTAATAATCTGAAAACGCGGTAAGCCGGAGTAAAACAGCTTTAGCTGTTTTTGTTAATAGCCAAACGTTGACGCGCCAACAGCTAAAGCTGTTGGACTCCAGTCTTGGTAGCTCAACTGTGGGCAGTGACGCTTCGGCGTAAAATGGG
>JAUYEP010000032.1 GCA_030689765.1 Methylovulum sp. | reverse complement strand
GCTGATGGCGGTGTTTTTGCTGGTTTTCAGCACCCGCGCGGTGTCGCGGATGCCGCTGCCATTGATGGCCATGTCCACGGCCTGTTCCCTGGCTTTATAGCGGTAGGTGAGCATGGACGTCTTGGTTGTGCAAGCCGGGTTTTGGCACCGGTAGCGCTGGACACCCAACGCGCTCCGCCCGGCTTTCATGATTTGGTTGCCGCCACAGTCCGGGCAAGTAATTTCTTGGTAACAGGCCATGCCCTGCATCTTGTACCAAATTACAGATTTAACCCATTACCGTTTTTTGGTTTGCTTTGAGCTTCCGTTGCAAGTTTGCAGTTTGGTTTTTGTTGTTGCTCCGCTTGTTTGGTTTGTGTTACCTCTACGTTGGGCAGTCTGAAATACGCCCCCCTGCATTAATTGGTAGTCCTGCAATTGGAATGATAATGGATTTGTCAACATGTCAAATTATACGACCGTCCTCAAATGACGCGCAGTAGTTCTAATTTTTCAGTCGCTTAGATTGTCCAAAAGCTATACCAACTTGAAGGCTTGCATTTTAGAAAATCATTCCGATAGCAATGTGGTACTAAATTAATTTTTATTGCTATCGTTTTTTGATAGCATGTGCCACATGAATGCCAAACACACCAAAACTTTGCAGGCCATCTTTGCCAAACCGACCACAGCCACTCTCGAATGGGTGCGTATCGAAACCCTATTCATCGCGCTGGATTGCCGGGTTATCGAAGGGCGTGGTTCTCGTGTCCGTTTTGAATTCAATGGCAAAATTACCGCTTTCCATCGCCCGCATCCCACCAAGGAAGCCAAGCCGTATCAAGTCGAACAAACCCGTGATTTTTTAACTGCTATCGGAGTTAAACCATGAACACACTGACTTATAAGGGCTACACCGCCCGCATTGATTTCGATGACCGCGACAATAGCCTAGTTGGCAGGTTGCTTGGTATCCAAGATATTATTGGTTTTCATGCTGATAATGTTGCTGATTTACACACAGCATTTGAGGAGGCTGTGGATGATTACCTTGAGGCGTGCGAAAAAATTGATAAATCGCCTGAAAAACCAGTTAGCGGCAAGCTTTTGCTCAGAGTCCCGCCAGAGCTTCATGCCGCTGCCTTAGTCAAGGCGCAAACAGTTGGCAAAAGCCTTAATCAGTGGGCTATTGAGGCATTGAGCCGCGAGGTTGGTGCATAAGGCGAGTTGTGTGTTTTGTTTTTTCACTGTTCGTTGCATATAAGCCCAACAAGCCAGTCAAAGGGGCACGCCGCCATTTGCGTGACTTGAGTTTGTTTTTTATCAAGGTTCAGCGGCTTCGCTTAAGCTTAGTAAGCGGCACGCACCTTACCGTAACGTTAGGCAGGAGGAACGATGAGCGCATATCTCTATATATGGAACCCTATAAATGGGTTTGGAGTGACCAGCAAAGCAAGAGGCTATCTATCGGGTCAGCAATGATGAACAATATGATATGGAATGAAGCTGTGGAAACACGAGACGAATTGAAATTGGCGATCTGTTTTTCTTAATGCGTCTAGGCGTTGACCCAAAAGGAATTATTGCTTGTGGGTATGTTTCATCACTACCTTGTTTTGCACCGCACTGGGATGACCAAAAAGCTTCTCAAGGAAAGGAAGCACTCAGAACAGATTTACTGTTTAAGGCATTGTCTGAAAATCCGATAGCGTCCTTAGTTTCTTTACAAGAAACATATCCAAGGCAGCACCACCGCACCATCGCAGGCCTGCAACATCGAAAATTTCCAAGTGCGCAGCAAGACGGCCATCAGAAACCACCTGTTTGCTGCCCTTTGTGGCTATGTCCAGCTCCAGAAGCCCAGGGGCCCATAGCCTTGTTATAGCATCCAGCGTAGCCTGTTCAACGGGGTCATTGCGGGCTTTATCGGCACATTGATGCCCCCCTATGGCGCATCTCAATCCAGAATTTCAGTCTCTCGTCAATGCGTAACTTCTACCCATATGGAAAGCCCATCATTTGAAGATGAAAAATCAATATGAAAAATTACCGTTTATTTTTATTAGGTTTTACAACCGTTTCATATCTGTTTCTAAGTGGCTTTAATCAATCCGACCATCCACCAGATACAAAGCCCCCTTCTATAAAACGCGCCACTTCCAGCACTAAAGCCAAGAGTGATGGCGGCAAAGCGCTGCAACGGCCTTTGGATCTTACAATACCGTTTAAAGGCATAGAAAACGCAGGACAAAGCAAGATAGTGGACGACAGCACACAAAACGCAGTTGATGCGCTGTTTGCGCCGAAGCTAAAAAAGGACGGGCAACCGTTGCAACTTAAAGGCGGGTGGTTAATGTCGCCAGAACCTGAGGTGGAAAAGCGTAAGTCCGTGGATGGCGCGGGCATTGTTATCGACCTTAAACCCTGATTAAGTCAATCCAGCCAGCCGATGATATGGTCTTCTAGGTCGTCGATGTCCTGTTCTTTTACGGCATAGCCGCTAACTGAAATCTTCGCCTGTTTGACGCTTTGCGCATTTCCTGAAAGTAATGGATGCCATGCGGGCAGCGCCTCGCCATTACTTAACAGCCGGTAAGCACAGGTTGCAGGCAACCACTTGTATTCAGCAAAGTCGTGTTGCCTTAGGTCGATACATTCGGGGACGAGGCGGGTGCGCTCACGGTAATTTGTGCATCGGCAACTTCCCAAATCAAGCAGACGGCAAGCGACGCGGGTAAATGCGATTTGTCCAGTATCTTCGTCTTCCAGCTTGTGCAGGCAGCATTTACCGCAGTTATCGCATAATGACTCCCATTCTTCGGCAGTCATTTCGTTTAGTTTTTTGGTTTTCCAGAAGGTCATGATAGTTAGTAATGTAAGATTTGTGATCTCTAACCGTGATAAAGTTTGACAAATAACCCGCTTATACTGGAAACTAGAGCCTCACTTATTACCTACAGTTGGTATCTTATGAAAAACGTATTGTTTTTACTCGTGTTATTTTCAGTCAATGTCTTCGCAACACCCGTTAATGTTAATACGGCTGACGCTCAGGTGATCGCTGATTCTTTGAATAATATTGGCATAAAAAAAGCAGAAGCTATTGTCGCTCACCGGAATAAAAATGGGGCCTTTAAAAGCATTGAAGAGTTAGGGCTAGTCTCAGGTATTGGCGATAAAACCATTGAGAAAAATAAAACAGATATTTTGCTGTCTGATCCTGCTACCGCCGCACCTGTTAGCGCAACCGAACCCACGGATAAATCCACTAAAAAGAAATAAACTTTGAACCGTTCCCACGCTCCGGCGTGGGGGCGATAAAATACCCCTTTAAATAATACGGGCTCAGTTTTTTGAACCGTTACAGCACATCCAGTTTTGCATAGACAAGCATTAGCCACTTAACACCAGCGGCTTTTTCCCCTTTTGGTGCGCTGTTAAAGTTTATTTGAACCCTTTCCTGATCGCCCTCGCCTTCTATTTGCAGCACGACCCCTTCACCAAACTTTGCATGACTGACCCGTTGCCCATGTTTATACCGCCCCGTTGTTTGCAGGGACATTTTTTTCGGCGTTATTGCCGTTGCTGGCTGGCGGATGGGTGTGCGCATCCTGACTTCCTGTAGACATTCAGCGGGAATTTCACGCAGGAAACGTGAAGGTCTGGGATAAGTTTCGCGCCCATAAAGCCGCCTGGATTCGGCATAGCTCAAATATAATTGCTGCATGGCCCGGGTGATGCCGACATAGCAAAGCCTGCGCTCTTCTTCCAGACGCCCTGCGTCGTCAAGCGATTGCTGGGACGGAAACAAGCCTTCTTCCATGCCGACTAAAAAAACCAGCTTAAACTCGAGGCCTTTTGCTGAATGCAGCGTCATTAATTGTACGCAGTCTTCAAAATCATCGCCCTGCATATCGCCGGATTCCAGCACCGCGTATGCTAGGAACATAGCCAGTTCACCCAGATTTTCTTCGTTTTCCTTATCAAAATCAAAAGACCGGGCGGCGTTGACCAATTCTTCCAGGTTTTCTACTTTTTCCTCACCTTTATCCACTTTAGCTTTTTGATAGCATTCAATCAGACCGCTTTTTTCGATAACCCGCTTTACTTTTTCATAAAGTTCCAGGTCTTTTACATCCACACTCAACTGCGTCATCAGGTGCAAAAAACCGCTGAGTGCATTGCTTGCCCGTGCCGACAGATTCCGCTGATTAATCAGGATAATGGCGGCCGCCCACAGGGAAACGCCTTGAGCCCGCGCAATACTGCGTATGTCGTCTATCGTTTTTGTACCAATGCCCCGGGTCGGCGTATTGATGATGCGCTCAAAGGACGTGTCATCATCATGATTGGACAGTAGCCGCAAATAAGCCAACGCAGTTTTAATTTCTGCCCGATCAAAAAACCGCAAACCGCCATAAACCCGATACGGTATGCCCGCGTTCATCAGTTTTTCTTCAAACTGGCGGGATTGGGCATTGGAGCGGTAGAGTATGGCGGCCTCATTACGCAAACCTTTTTTATCGGCCCACGCCCTGATACGGCCAACAACAAAATCAGCTTCGTCTTGTTCATTAACTGCCGCATACAATGAAAGCAGCTCACCGCTACCTGCATCCGTCCATAATTCTTTACCCATGCGGCCTTCATTAACGCTGATGATGCGATTCGCCGCGTTAAGGATGTTGCTGGTTGAACGGTAATTTTGCTCCAGTTTGATGATTTGATGATTGGGGTAGTGCTTTTGAAAATTGGTGATATTTTCAATTTTTGCGCCGCGCCAGCCGTAAATGGACTGGTCGTCATCGCCGACGACAAACAGGTTATCCTTATCCATCGTCAATAACCGTAGCCAGGCATATTGTATGGTGTTGGTGTCCTGAAACTCATCGACATGCACTTGTCTGAAGCGTTGCTGATAAAAGTCCAGCACATCGGGGTTGTCGCGCAGCAACTCATGCGCCCTGAGCAATAATTCAGCAAAATCGACCAAACCGGCTTGATCGCATAATTTTTCATAAGCCTGATATATCGCGAGCATTTGCTGTTGATAGCCATCGCCAGTTTCAACGCTGTGCCTAGCCCGGATGCCTTCGTCTTTTTGTGCGTTAATATGCCACTGTACTTGCCGTGGCGGCCATTTATCCTCATCAAGATTAAGCGTGTTCAGCAAGCGTTTGATAACCCTTAACTGGTCAGCCGTATCCATGACCTGAAAAGTTTCCGGTAATTTCGCCTGTTTGGCATGTCGCCGAAGCAGCCGATGCGCGATACCGTGAAAAGTCCCTATCCACATTGAATGGGTAGGAATTTGCAGCAGCCCCTCAATCCTGCCGCGCATTTCCTTCGCGGCTTTATTGGTAAAGGTAACTGCCAGGATGCTATGCGGCGACAGGTTTTCCACCTGAACTTGCCAGGCGATCCGATGCACCAGCACACGGGTTTTGCCACTACCCGCACCTGCCAGAATCAGCATGGCTTGTGAAGGCGCAGTGACGGCCTTACGCTGGGCATCATTTAAAGAGTCTATAATTTTGGTAATATCCATCTGTTATCGCTTGCACATTTTTTGGAGCTGTGTATAGTTGCCAAGGCTCGTGTTCGGGCCATAACATGTTGATTTGATGAAATAATAACAATTACAACTACTTACACAGAGAGAGGATTTAAGATGAGTTTTGATTATAAGCGTTTGGTTAAATTTGAACACAATGTTGGTGAGAAAGAAAAGCTATATCGCATGATTGCGGGTGGGGTGCTGATTGTGGTTTCAGTTTTCACGTCATACATTCTTTTATTGTTGGTTGGTCTGGTTTTGGTTGCAACCGGTTTTTCTGGCTGGTGTCCTGTATATTCAGGGCTTGATAAAAATACCCGCACAGAAACGGCTGCCGAAGAACCCACGTCTGACGATAACGCTACAAACGGTTAATTCATTCAAGAACTACAAGGATGTAGTTCCCATCACGCCCTAGTCCTCTTCCTTATGAAATTCACCTTCCAATACGTTGTCAGCCCTATTAGCTTTGCTGCGCTGAAAACCGTCTGCCACGGTCTGAACCAGATGATTTTCAATAAGATATTGGGCAACCTTTCTACGAAGCGGCGGGATCAAGCAAATAATCCCCAATATATCAGTTATAAATCCAGGGGTTAGCAATAAGACACCGCCCAACAAAATAATAGGGCCTTCGATCATTTCATAAGCGGGGACTTCACCTTGCGCCAAACTGAGCTGAAACCGCCGAAAGGTTGCCAGCCCTTGTTGCTTTAATAAAAAAGTACCCAATAGCGCAGTAAAAACGACTAAAAAAATAGTCGGCATTGCGCCAATAATTCCGCCGACTTGTAGCAATAAATAAATTTCTGCGAAAGGTACTATCAACAGCACCAGAAACAACAGTTGGATAATGTTCACTTCATACTCCCTAATATAATCGTCTATCACAATATAAGGGTAATTGCTGTAAATTTCTAGGATAATATCCAATATAAAGTTTTAGCGAGCCGTAACCATGTCATCTGCTTTTGAAATTATTTTTTGTACCTGCCCTAATAAAGATACCGCAAAAAAGCTGGCCCATTTGCTAGTCACTAAACAATTGGCCGCTTGTGTGAATATTTTGCCGGGCATCACTTCTGTTTATTCGTGGGAAGGGCAAATAGAATCCGTTCAGGAATATTTGCTGTTGATTAAATCAAGTAAAGCCAATTATCAGACGATTGAAACCACGTTATTCAAACATCATCCTTACGAAGTGCCTGAAATTATTGCCGTCCCTATTGAGCGCGGCTTGCCTGAATACCTGGATTGGATCGATACATGCCTCTCTTTAAAATAATTGTTTGCTTTTTTTTGACGGTTGCCAATCCGTCAGTTTTTGCTTTCGAAAACAACGGGCTATTACCTCCTGAACGGGCGTTTTCTGTTTCAGCAAAAACAATAGCGGCTGACAGGCTGGAAATATCCTGGGACATTGCCCCAGGTTACTCGGTTTATCGCAATAACATGCGCATTGAATCTAAAACCAGCCAAATTGAACTAGGCCGCACTGTTTTTCCTAAAGGAAACATCAAGCACGATGAGTTTTTGGGTAATATCGAGCATTATCACAATCATCTAAATGTCGTTGTGCCTATAAGCAACACCGGCAATGTATCGGCGATGCAGTTGTTTGTGCAATATCAGGCCTGTTCAGATAAGGGAATTTGTTATCCACCCCAGAAACAAACAGTGGACATTGCTTTACCGGTTGCCAAAGCCAATCTATTAACCAACCCATTTACACAGCTGGTTAAAAATTTTTCAGGCTTCAATCTGAATAAAACGCAAAATGAATTATTACCACCGGAACAGGCATTCCAGTTTTTCGCATCGGTTAAAGATGCCGGCACACTGCATGTGAACTTTGAAATTGCGCAGGATTATTATCTCTATCGCGAAAAAATCCAGCTTGCCTTAGTGAATGCTGACGGCATTCAATTAGGCAATTACAGTATTCCCAGAGGGACGCCCAAACACGATGAGGCGTTCGGTCAGGTTGAAATATTCCATAACGGACTCGGTTTTGACATACCACTGGTTCGTTCCGATACTTCAGCGCAAACCATTACGCTGGAAGCCAAGTATCAAGGCTGTGCTGATCGTGGCGTATGCTATCCGCCAATGAGTAAAACCATCGGCCTGGAACTTCCAATGGCGCAAGGAACAAGCGCTCCGCTTACTTCCGAACCCTCTGAACCAGCCCTTTCAGAGCAAGACCGGATCGTGCAAGCCTTGCATAAAGATAGTTTGGCGATGACCTTGCTCAGCTTTTTCGGCTTTGGTTTATTGCTGTCGCTGACACCGTGCATTTTTCCGATGATCCCGATTTTATCGGGCATTATCGTCGGTCACGGGCATCGTATAACGACAACCCGGGCGTTTTTATTGTCGCTTAGCTATGTGCTGGCTTCGGCGTTGACCTATACGGTGTTCGGCATACTCGCGGCGTTATTCGGCAGCAATTTGCAGGCGACTTTTCAGCAACCGTGGATTATTGCGTTGTTTAGCGCAATTTTCGTCCTGCTGTCCTTATCGATGTTCGGTTTTTACCATCTGGAACTGCCCAAATCGTTTCAGGCTAAACTGCACAACTCCAGTGAAAGGCATCGTGACGGCTCGCTTTGGGGTGCGGCTTTCATGGGCGCCTTGTCTTCGTTGATCGTAGGGCCTTGCGCCGCTGCGCCGCTGGCGGGCGCATTGATTTTTATCGGGCAGACCGGTGATGTGGTGCTGGGGGGCAGTGCCTTGTTTGTCATGGGATTGGGCATGGGCGTGCCGTTGCTGCTGTTGGGCGCCTCTGCCGGAAGATTTCTGCCTAAAGCCGGAAATTGGCTGAACGCAACGAAGGCGGTTTTCGGTGTCGTCATGCTGGCGGTCGCCGTCTGGATGCTCAGCCGTATTTTGCCGCCTGAAATTACCATGCTGCTTTGGGCAATGCTGTTCATCATGCCGTCAATTTACCTGAATGCGATAGATCCGCTACCCGCGCAGTGTTCCGGCTGGCGCAAATTATTTAAAGGTTTTGGCCTGACCCTACTGGCTTACGGTTTGTTATTATTGATAGGTTTTAGCATGGGCAACAGCAATCCTTTAAAACCCTTGCAAGGCTTCAGTGCCGGTAATGTACAAGCAAAAGAACAAGGGATTCAGTTTGAACGTGTCGCTTCACTGGCAGAACTGGACGCTAAAATCCGGCAAGCTGCGGCGAATAATCGACCTGTTATGCTGGATTTTTATGCTGACTGGTGCATTTCTTGTAAGGAAATGGAAGCGTATACGTTTACTGATCCAAAGGTTAAGCAGGCTTTGGCAGGTTTTATGCTATTACAGGCTGATGTCACCCTGAATGCTGACGATGACAAAGCGTTGCTGGCAAAATTTAATTTAATCGGCCCGCCTGCAATTTTGTTTTTCGGCACGGACCGGGAGGAAAACATAGCACAACGCGTCATTGGTTATCAGGATGCAGCAACCTTTATTGAAACATTACAGCGGGTCAAGTCATGACAAGGATAACAGTGACCATTCTGGTTGCTATCTGTGCGTTAGCAGGCGGCATCGTCTTTAAGAGTTTTTTATTGCGGACAGGGCAATCCGCAACAGCGCCTCTACCAGAGTTCAGTTTGCAGGACTTATCGGGTAAACCGCATAGTATTGCGGAATGGCAAGGGAAGGTGCGGGTGATTAATTTCTGGGCGACCTGGTGTCCGCCTTGTCGGAAAGAAATCCCTGACCTTATCAAGTTACAACAGGAATATGCCGCTAAAGGTGTCGTGGTTATTGGTATTGCAATCGATGACCCAGAAGCGGTTGCCGATTACCTCAATGAAACCAAAATCAACTACCCCGTGCTAATGGGCACCGATGAAGGCATTGCGCTTGCCCGCCAACTCGGTAACAGCGTGGATGCCGTACCGTTTACCGTTATTGTTGACCGGCAGGGGATAATCAAATTCAGGCAACCTGGCGAATTTTCCAAAGAAAAAATCCAGGAAATTATTACGCCATTAGTTCATTTATAAGAAGACTTGCCATAATTACCGTCAGTTTTTTAGCGCAGCTTCTGCTTTCCCCCGCCCATTTGCCGGGGGAAAGATGACAGCCCGATCCCAAAGCATAGAAATAGCCAGATTGGTTTTTTAAACTTTATATCGGTTATAATCGTCAATTAATTTTAGTGAAAGGACAGATTTCTGAGGATGCATAGACGCGTTGCACTTATAGCTTATTCACTCCGCTTTCCAGGCACAGATACACAAAACTTATGGAATGATCTCCTGGCAAAAAAAGACCTGGTCACAGAAGTCGATTCAACGCGTTGGTCTAAGGACAGTTTCCTGCATCCGGATAAACGCCATCCAGGCAGCAGCTATACCTTTGCTGCCGGTAGTCTCGGTGACATATCCGGCTTCGATGCGGCTTTTTTTGGTATCTCCCCGCGTGAAGCTTCGCTTATGGATCCCCAGCAACGGTTGCTGTTGGAGCTGGCGTGGGAAACCTTTGAAAATGCAGGCATAGTACCGTCCTCATTGCGTGGCAGTGATTGCGGGGTTTATGTCGGCATTTCGAATGTCGATTATGCCTATCGTTTGGCGGATGATTTAGCGGCAATCGATTCGTCTGCAGCGACCGGTATTATTTCCAGTATCGCTGCGAACCGGATTTCCTATGTCTTTGATTTGCATGGGCCCAGCATCTCGATGGATACGGCCTGCTCATCATCGCTGGTTGCCTTTCACCAAGCCTGTCTCGCTATTCGCTCTGGTGAAATTTCACAGGCCTTGGCCGGTGGCGTCAATCTCCATTTACATCCCTATGGTTTTATCTCATTTTCAAAAGCGACGATGTTGTCAAAAACAGGCCGTTGCCATGTCTTTGATGAAGCTGGCGATGGCTATGTGCGATCTGAAGGCGGCGGCCTGTTTTTGCTTAAGGATTATGATCAAGCCATTGTTGACGGCGATCAGATTCTCGCCGTGGTTGCCGGAAGCGCAATTAATACCGACGGGCATAAAGCTGGCTTAACCATCCCCAATCCCGATGCACAGGCGGCATTGATGTCGCGCGTCTATGAACAGGCGGGCATAGCTCCTGACGCCATTGATTATTTTGAAGCGCATGGTACCGGCACTGCGGTTGGCGATCCTATAGAAGCCCATGCTATCGGCTTGGCGTTGGGTCAAAAAAGAAAAACGCCGTTGTTAATCGGTTCAATCAAAAGCAATCTGGGGCATCTGGAATCAGCCTCCGGTGTTGCAGGGCTCGTTAAAGCGTTAAATTGTATCCGGCATCGTGCGGTTCCCGCCACACTCAGCACCGGACATTTAAACCCTAATATCAACTGTGCTGACTGGAACCTGCGTGTTGTCACTGAAACCCAGGCGTTAAAAGCGACAGGCGATCTGATAGTCGGCATCAATTCGTTCGGTTTTGGCGGCGCCAACGCGCACGTTATCCTGCAAGGCCACAGCGAGGCCACGCCAACGGTAAAGCTGGCACAAGCAAAAACCGGCACCAGTAACACACCACTGCTCTTGTCTGCCAAAGATATATCAGGGCTTAATCAGGCGGCGTTGGCGTTGGCCGACTTTCTTGAGGGGCCAACAACCAGCACATTTTATGATATTGCACACACGGCGTTTTTTCGCCGTGAGCATCATCAACACGGTGCGGTTGTTTTTAGTGATACGGCTGACGATGCCGCTGCACAGCTCAGACGCTTTGCAAATTTGGAAGACAAGCAGGATAAAACATCTGCATTGCCGCGCGTTTATACCGGAAACCGTGTAGCCCATGCTAATGGGCCTGCGTTTGCCTATTCCGGCAATGGCTGTCAATGGCACACGATGGGCAAGCAACTGCTGGAACAATCCGCTGTTTTCCGGCATACGATCATTGGAATCGATAAGCTGTTCAGTGAATATGCCGATTTCTCGTTGCTTGATGAGCTGAACGGAACCAACGGCAACCGTTACGGGCACACAGAAATCGCGCAACCTGCATTGTTTGCCTTGCAGGTAGGGATTACCGAAATACTCAGGGAACACGGTATCCAGGCTACCGCAGTCATTGGACACAGTGTCGGTGAAGTGGCGGCCGCTTGGGCTGCAGGTGCGCTTTCGCTGGCAGCCGCCGTCAAAGTGATTTTTTATCGCAGCTACTATCAGGGCAAGACCAAAGGCTCAGGCGGCATGACGGCGGTGGCTTTAAGCGCATCCGACATGCAATCATTGCTGGCTAAAACCGGCGCGGATCAGTTGCATCTGGCCGGTATCAACAGCTATCGGGGCGTGACAATAGCCGGTGATGTTGATCAACTGACGATGATTGAAAATGAATTGGCAGTAAACAACACTTTCTTTAAACGCCTGGATCTGGATTACGCGTTTCATAGCCCTGCGATGGATGCTATCGAATCTGGCATCTGCATTGATCTCGCTGAACTTGATGTCAAGCGCCCTGCGATAGCGTTTTTTTCAACGGTAACCGGTACGCAATTACTGGATGGCAAGCTGGATGCACAATACTGGTGGCATAACATCAGACAACCGGTGCAGTTCCAGCAGGCCGTCGATGCGATGCTGGACGCCGGCATTAATACCTTGGTTGAAATCGGCGCCCATCCGGTATTGCAGTCTTACCTGAATGACAGTTTTAAAGCGGCTGACATGCCGGGCATAGTGATCCCTACCGTGTCAAGAAACAACGATTCAATCGGTCAACTGATGAACAGCGTCGCGCAAACACTGCTTTCAGGGGCTGATGTCAATCATGGCCACTGGTTTCCTAAAGCAGGGCATTTTGTCAACTTGCCCAATTATCCCTGGCAACGCGAAAAATTATGGCATCCGGTTACCTCGGAATCTTATGGTTTACTGGCACGAAAAAAAGTCCACCCGTTATTGGGCTATCCTGTCCCACAACATGAGTTGCTTTGGGAAAACCAGCTGGACACCCAGGCGCAGCCTTTTTTGAACGATCATAACGTCGGCGGTGCGGTCGTGTTTCCAGGCGCCGGTTTTGTAGAGCTTGCGGTGGCAGCGGCTTTCCAGGCGCACCCCGATGATTTTCTTGAAATTGAAGAGCTGGAAATCCGCTCGCCACTGCTCTTGAGCCACGATCACAGCAAAGTGATACGGTTTTCTCTGGACGCAGTGGATAGCCGGTTTACGTTACGCAGCAGGGAGCTCGCCAAGTCGTCGGAGTGGCTGCAGCACGGTGTCGGCCGGGTGCTTATCGATGCGACGGGCAATACCCTCATGGGCACAAGCAAGCTGGATATAACGGCGCCCGCTATTCCGAAGCGGACGCCTGATTTTGACCGCGCCAGCCACCAACGCTTGACGGAAAGTGTGGGCATTGAATACGGGCCTGCTTTCCAGACGATCAGTCATGGCTGGATTGACGGTAACCATGCCCTGGGGGTTTTCACGCTGCCTGAAACAATCCGTGCCGGTTTTGACCGCTATTACCTGCATCCGGCCTTGCTGGACTGTGCTTTTCAACTGGTTTTCCAGATACTTAAAGACACTCACGCACAGCATGAAGGCATGGCATTCGTACCGGTCAAAATGGGCAGGATACATCTGCGCACTAATAAAGCCGTGCCTGCTTTTGCAAAAGCGACCGTATTACACCGTGCGCCACATTCGCTGAACACTGAATTCATACTTTTTGATGCCGACGGCGTCGCCATTGCCGTTATCAATGATGTCCGTTTCCGGGCCGTCAGGCTGCACCGGCAACACGCGCAGCACCTGCATTTCCTGGATTATCATCTGACAGCCGCGCCACTGGCTGGCGTTTCGGCAACTGCTCCTGTCCCTAGACCACCCTTTAGCGGTGGCGTTGCCCCTCGTGCCCCAGAGGGTATACCTTCTGCATCCATGCAGTCGACAACTTCCTTTGACGCCACTGTGAAAACGGCTTTAAGCGAGATGATGTCAGGGGCTTCTGAGGCAATCCATCGTTATAGCGATGAAGTGGAGCCGCTGCTGGATAGCCTCTGCGATCAATTTATGCTCGAAGCGCTCATCACATTCGCCGATGAAAACGGCTATTTGTCTGACAGCCACGTGAACGGGCATTGCGTCAACCATCCAACTGCGGCTGCGTTGTTGCGCACGATGATTGCCGTTGCTGTAGAAAATAAGATGCTTACTGCGGTTGCCGATGAGACAGGTGCAGGGACACAAGGCAAAGGCTGGCAACTTAACCCGGAGGGGCTGCAGCAAGATGTTCCAGCAACGGCTATCTGGAATACGCTCGTTCAGGAATATCCTGATTATTTTTACCCCATTCATCTGACGGGTCGGGTGGGCATGCAGTTAGCCCGCCTGTTGAGCGGCGAACTTCAGGCAGGAGAACTGGGCATCGTGCCAACGCTTTATGCTAACGTGACCAGCCATATCCTCGAACAAACCGCTAAAAAAAGCTTGACCGAAACCTTCCTCACGCAATGCCAGCACATCATGCAAACATTGCCGACCGGTGAGCGGCTGCGAATTTTAGAAATCAGCGCATACAAACCTGAGTTTGCACCATTGATATGCCCGCAACTGGACTTTAATCAAGGCGACTATTGCTACGCCAGTTTTTGTGAAGATGCGCTGAATGCAGCCCAAGGTCTTCGGGATCATTTTCCTTTGCTACAAACGCTACATTTGTCCCAAACTTCTGACCACCCTATCGAATCACGGGCGACATTTGCGATACTCAATTTGGCGATGGGCAATGTGCTGGAAGTGCAACAGATGCTTAATCAATTGCCCCAGTTACTGATGCCGGGTAGCCCGGTTTTTTTGATTGGCCTGCAGCCCGCACACTGGATTGATAGGGTGTTAGGCGCCGCGCAGGACTGGTGGATACAGCACGAAGACCAGCAATTATTGTCACCACAATTATCGGCTGACGCGGTCATCGAGCAACTGCAAGCGTTGCCATTTAAAGACGTGCAAGCGTATGAATTTATGCCGGAACATTCTTCTGGCGTTTATGTTTTAGCGGCCTGTAGGGATGAAACACCTGTCACTTCCCCCATGCCTGACACTAAAAACTGGTTGGTGCTCGCAGGCAATCTGGAATCTGAACGCGCATTCGCCCACGCCATAACCGGGCGGCTTCGTGCCCAAGGCCATCGTACAACATTGAAAAATCCATACGATGGCGGTTCATTACAACAAGAACTGACCGACGCGAAAACGGCTGTCAGCGCATATCACCACATCATTCATTTATCGGGCTTAGGGCGCTCTGATGCTGTTGTACAAACAGAACGTTGCTGGCTGGCCACCACTATTGTCCAAGCGTGTGAAGCAAGCGCCACGCCTGCTTGCGTATGGCTGGTAACCCGACAGGTCGGTACACTGTTGCCTTGCGATCAAGACAACGCATTTTTTGCCCCCGCGACTATCGCCCATGATGCGGCATTATGGGGATTTGGCCGCAGCTTGATGAACGAGACATCAAATTATCGGGTGCAGTTACTGGATTTGGGCGGCGAAACATGCCCGCCGATATTACTGGATGCCGTGATGGCCGAATTCCTGTACGGCGATGCCGAACAGGAAGTGGTTTTGAATGCGTCCGGCAAACGTTTTGCGCCGCGCTTACGGAGCAGAGACAGTATCGTAGGGAGGGCAGGCGGTTTTGCCCACCTTTACCGTTCCGTTGGCAAACGGTGGGCAAACGATAAAGCTGTTTGCCCACCCTACCTAACTAACCTCTCGGGTCAGAATCAAACATTGCAATTGTCTTTTAAATTGCCAGGACAGTTGCGTAACTTGCAATGGCAGGCTGTTCCAGGCAAAGTGCCGGCTGATGACGAAATCGAAATCGAGGTCAAGGCGACCGGGCTCAACTTCCGGGATGTGATGTATACCTTAGGGTTATTATCCGATGAGGCTATCGAAAACGGCTTTGTAGGGCCTACGTTGGGTTTGGAATTTGCGGGACTGGTCACACGCACAGGCCAGGCTGTCACAGCATTCAAGCCCGGCGATCAGGTTGTCGGCTTAGGGCCAGCCAGTTTCAGTGACCGGGTGTTGACCAAAGCCAATGCGATTGCCTTGATTCCGAATAATATCGGTTATGCAGCGGCTGCTACGATACCTAGCACCTTCTTTACCGTCTATTACGCATTGCATTATCAGGCGCGTTTGCAACTGGGAGAAAAAGTGCTTATCCACGGTGCGGCAGGTGGCGTAGGTATAGCTGCAATTCAAATTGCCCAGTGGCTAGGCGCAGAAATTTATGCCACAGTAGGCTCGGATGAAAAACGTGATTTTCTGCAGTTAATGGGGGTTGAACATATCCATGACTCGCGCTCGCTTAGTTTTGCCGAAGAAATCCTTGCAAAAACCGGCGGTGTCGATGTTGTGCTGAACTCACTGGCGGGCGAAGCAATTAACCGTAATTTCCAGGTCTTAAAACCGTTTGGCCGCTTTCTTGAACTGGGTAAACGCGATTTTTATGAAAATACCCATATCGGTCTGCGGCCTTTCCGCAATAACATCAGTTATTTTGGCATTGATGCCGACCAGCTGATGCAAGAGCGGCCTGAGCTTACGCAGCAGTTATTCAATGACATGATGGCTTTATTCCGCACCGGCGTACTGCATCCACTACCGTATACGGTTTTCGATGCCAATCAAGTCATTGATGCGTTCCGCTACATGCAGCAAGCCAAACAAATCGGCAAGATTATCGTGACCTATGACAATGGGATCCATGTAAAACCTCCCGCAGAAATACCTGATAGGTCAACATTGCAGCTTTCCGAAAATGCCAGTTATTTGGTGACCGGCGGCTTAGGCGGTTTCGGCCTAAGGACGGCCCAATGGCTGGCCGGGAAAGGTGCGCGGCATCTTATTTTAATCAGCCGTAGCGGCCCGGTGTCGATTGAGGCAAAAGCCGCGCTGGCTGACTTTAAGGCACAAGGAATCACCGTTAGAACGGCTGCTTGTGATGTGACCGACAAGGCTGCCCTCACGGCGTTGCTGAAACAGTGCGATGCGGCGATGCCGCCTCTCAAGGGCATTATCCATGCCGCCGCAGTGATTGATGACAGCCTGGTGCGCAATCTGAGCTATGACCAGATACACAGGGTTTTCGAGCCTAAAATACAGGGCGCATTGGCGCTGCATGAACTGACGCTGGATAAATCGCTGGATTTGTTTGTGCTGTATTCTTCAGTGACTACGTTGTTTGGCAATCCGGGACAAGCCAATTATGTCGCCGCCAATTTGTGGCTGGAAGCACTGGCGGCCTACCGTCATCAGCAAGGGCTGGTGGCAACGTGCGTGTGCTGGGGTGCAATAGACGATGCGGGCTATCTGACCCGCAACGAGAAAATTAAGGAAGCGCTGCAAAGCCGTATGGGTGGCTCGGCGTTATCCGCTGCCACTGCTTTGGCGGTTCTTGAACGGCTGTTATCAGGTGCAGCGGTTAAATCAGCGCTGGGCGTCATGGAGTTTGATTGGCGTGCTTTAAGCGTTTTCCTGCCTGCTGCACACTCGCCGAAGTTTCGTGAACTTGCCCTTCAAGCACCCAATGCCGACAGCAATGATGACCATCGTGCCGATATAAAACGTTTGCTGAACGAATTGTCTGATGACAATTTGCAGATAGCTTTCGTCGACATGCTCAAAGAAGAGCTCAGTCAGATTTTGTTGGTTAATAAGGAAAAGATAGATCCCAATCATTCCATGTACGATATAGGTCTGGATTCATTAATGGGCGTTGAGTTGATGATCGCCATCGAAGCCCGTTTTGATGTGCAAATTCCGGTGATGGCGTTAAGCGAAGCGCCAACGCTGAACAAATTGGCAGGTCGGCTGATTACCCAGTTGCGGGGCGACAGTGCGGCCCAGCCAGAAACGGCGGATACCTTGGCGAATATTAACGACTTGTCCCAGCGGCATGGCTCGGCAGTCACGGCGGAGCAGATGTCGGCATTGGCTAAAGCGGTTGATGCCGATAGCACAGCCAGGATTATCCACTGAGATGGCGGGCAAAAGTTTAACAGGACAGATCAAAGACAAGCTGATCCAGCAGGCGCTAGAACGCAAGCTGAAAAAAACCGGATCTGAACATCACGAAGCCAATCCGTTAAAAACGCGTTCGGATGTTCCTGAAGCCTGGTATCGGTTTGATCAGTATCCGGGTTACAAACAGTTGCAAATCATCTATAAAGGCGGCGTCCAATTTGGCATAGCAAGCCCGTTTTTCCGCGTCCATGAAGGGATTGCAGGCGCCACCACGCAGATTAATGGACGGCCCTATGTCAATTATGCCAGTTATAATTATCTTGACCTTTCCGGTGACCGCCGGGTATCCGATGCCGCCAAGGCCGCGATAGGCCAGTACGGCACGTCCGTTTCGGCCAGTCGCCTGGTTTCCGGTGAAAGGCTAATACATCGGCAACTGGAAGCGGCTTTGGCGGACACTTACGGCGTTGACGACGCCGTGGTTATGGTCAGCGGCCATGCCACCAATGTCACGACTATCGGTTATTTGTTCGGCGCCAATGATCTGATTTTGCATGATGAACTGGTGCATAACAGCACCTTGGTCGGCGCACAGCTATCAGGCGCCAAACGTTTGCCTTTCCCACATAACGATTATACCGCGCTGGATAAGTTACTGACCGAACAACGCCGCCACTATGAACGTGTGCTGATCGTCATTGAAGGGCTTTACAGCATGGACGGCGATTTCCCTGATTTGCCGCAATTTATCGGCATCAAGCAAAAACACCGCGTTTTTTTAATGGTGGACGAAGCCCATTCGTTTGGCGTCATGGGCGACAATGGCTTAGGTCTTCGTGAACACTTTAATATTGACGGTAAGTCCGTCGATATTTGGATGGGTACGCTCAGTAAATCGCTGGCGGGTTGTGGCGGTTTTATTGCCGGTGAATCCGCACTCATTGAACATTTGAAATTTTTGGCGCCGGGATTCCTTTACAGCGTCGGTATGCCGCCGCAAGTTGCGGCACCGGCGCTTGCGGCACTAACGATACTGAAACAGGAGCCGGAACGGGCACGACAGCTGCAAGCCCGCTCCCAATATTTTCTGACCGCAGCAAAAGCGGCGGGCATTGACACCGGACATAGCCAGGGAATAGCGATCATCGCAGCGATAACCGGCAGTTCCATCAGCGCTGCCCGTCTGTCGCAGGCGCTTTTTGAAAAAGGTATTAATGTACAGCCCATCCTATATCCCGCCGTTCCTGAAAAAAGCGCACGGCTTCGGTTTTTTATTTCCTGCGAGCATACGCAGCAGCAGATTGATGAAACCATTCAAGCCTACTGTGCAGAAATGTAACGCTTATCTTCGTGAGCCATTAGCAAAAACCGGAGTAAATCCTTGAGTGCCGAAAAACGCTCTTTTCTCTTTTTGCAAGGGCCGTGTTCACCTTTTTTTGCGTACCTTGCCGATCATTTGCGTTCTTTAGGGCACACTGTCCATAAAATCAACTTCAGTAGCGGTGATGTCGTTTATTGGGCACCACGCAAAGCCTATCATTTCAGGGATGAACTTGGCACATTGCCGGAATTTCTTGAAGCGCTATGGCTAAAACACGCGATTACCGACCAAGTTTTGTTTGGTGATTGTCGCCCAGTGCATAAACCGGCAATCAGTCGGGCAGAATCGTTTGGAATTCGCACCCATGTCTTTGAAGAAGGCTATTTTCGCCCCTTTTGGATAACGCTTGAGCGTGAAGGCGTCAACAGCCATTCGCTATTGCCCAGAGATCCAGATTGGTTTAAGGCCGTAGGCAAACGCTTGCCGGAATCTGTAAAACCACAAGCTTTTCATTCACCTTTCAGCGTTAGGGCGACGCATGATGTGCTTTACAATGTTGCCGGATTGGGCAACCCGCTGTTTTTTCATCGCTATAAAGGCCATGCGCCCGACCCTGCAATGCTGGAATATGCCGGTTATATCCGGCGTTTTTTACAGTTAAAACTGAAAAAAAGCCAGGATAGCGAAAATATTGCACGGCTTTTACATGATAAAGTAAATTTTTATTTATTGCCGTTACAACTCAGCAGCGATACGCAAATTACCCATCATTCCAATTTCACCAATATGGTTGAAGTTATTGAGCGGGTTATGCAATCATTTAGCCATCATGCACCCTCTTCGGCATGGCTGGTGATTAAAATTCATCCTTTGGATGCTGGATTATTCAACTACGACAAAGCCATCCGACAACTGGCACCCTATTATAATTTGACTGGGCGGGTGCTTTATCTTCACTCTGGCGATCTGAATGCCCTATTAAAATATGCGGACGGTACGGTGACAGTGAACAGTACCGTCGGTGGGCTGGCGCTCAGCCTGAATTGCCCGACGATTGCGCTGGCTGATCCCATTTACAACTTGCCTGGGCTGACGTTTCAGGGGGGTCTCGATGCTTTCTGGACTGGCGCCGAAAAACCTGATGCTGAACTGTTCCGTTGTTACAGCAAGGCCGTCATCCATACCACGCAAATTAACGGTGGCTTTTATTGCCGTCAGGGCATTGCCCTGGCAATCAAGCACGCCGACCGTTTTCTCGATACCGATAAGTCCCCATTGGAGGCATTTTTATGACACAAAGGCAACTGGGCACTATTTTAATTACCGGCGCGACCGGCGGCATAGGTAACGCACTAGCCCTTCACTACGCGAAGCCGGGCGTTTATCTGTTATTGCATGGGCGCAATGCTGACGCATTAAAAGCGCTGGCTGACAACTGTCAGGCACAGGGCGCCGACGTATCAACCCTCGTAATGGATTTGCGTGATATACCTGCCTTACAACAATGGCTTGCTGAAATAACGGTCACCCGCTTGCCCGATCTGGTCATCGCGAATGCTGGCATAAACATCAACAATGGAATCAATCGGCGTGGAGAAACCTGGCAGGATATCGAAGCGTTGCTGGACCTTAATGTCAAATCGACATTTGCGCTGGTCAACGGCCTGATTCCTGCCATGCGCAAACGCGGCAGCGGACAACTGGCCCTGATCAGCTCATTGGCTGCGTTTTATGGACTACCCATCACCCCCAGTTACTGCGCCAGTAAAGCAGCCATCAAAGCTTATGGCGAAGCCTTGCGGGGCTGGCTTGCGCGTGACGGCATCCATGTCAATGTCGTCATGCCAGGCTATATTAAATCCGGGATGTGTGATGCTATGCCGGGGCCGAAACCGTTTTTAATGATGCCAGACAAAGCGGCACGGATTATCGCTACGGGTCTGGCAAGAAATCAGGCAAGAATCAGCTTCCCCTTCCCGCTTAACCTTGGCACCTGGTTGCTGGCGGTATTACCGGCCGCGTTATCACTTAAAATTGTGCGTTTACTTAATTACGGAGGCTGATATGACTGCGTTACTGCTGATTCTGCCGCCGATACTGGCAGGATTGACCACGTCATTTATTGTTGAGCAATGGCTCACGCCAAAGCCGTTGCCGTTAGCAAAACGTCCGCTATCCACATTGCAATGTCATATCGGCACTTGGCTATTCTTGTTTGCTATCGTCCTGTTGCCGGTGCTGCGCCCCTGGTTTGCGGTGGTCATGCTGCTGGCATTCCAGCTTTTACTGGTACTGGTCAACCATGCCAAATATGACAGCCTGCGAGAGCCATTTATTTTTCAGGATTTTGAATATTTTACCGATGCCATCAAGCATCCCCGGCTGTACCTACCTTTTTTCGGTATCGGGCGCACCCTGGCAGCCACAATAGGCTTTGTCGGCGCGTTAGTGATAGGGGTGATGGTGGAAGCGCCAATCAGTGTATCGCTATTAGTTCCGGCTTGGCTGCTGATGTTGGCGGTAAGTTTGTTGCTGCTAAGACAAGGATTGAAAAACCAGCCTGTTATTAGCCTCAATCCTGCTGAAGATTTACGCAACCTGGGTCAAACTGCTTTTTTCTGGGCCTATCAGCAGGCCGAAAAACAGACTGGGATCAACGCGGACGAATCGCCTTTTCATGGGCTGCCGCAGATTTCTGTTGCCAACAAAAAACCCCCACATATTGTCGTTGTGCAAAGTGAATCATTTTTTGATCCGCGTAGCTTGTCTGACAATATCAAGACCGATGTCCTGGAACATTTTGACCAGATAAAAACCGAAGCCACCTATTACGGACGCTTGCAAGTGCCGGCCTGGGGCGCTAACACCGTGCGGACGGAATGCGCATTTTTTACTGGTCTTTTGCCAGGGCAATTGGGCATACACCAGTTTAACCCTTACCGTTCACTTGCCAAAAAAAGCATACCCAACCTGGTGAGTCATCTGAAACAATCAGGCTACCGGACGGTTTGCATACACCCCTACCCTTCGAGTTTTTATCTGCGTGATAAAGTTTTTCCACGCCTGGGTTTCGACCAGTTTATCGACATCACCGGCTTTAACGGCCAACAAAAAGAAGGGCAATATATCGGCGATTTTGCAGTTGGCGAGCGGATAACCGAATTGTTGTCAATGCCTGAAGCCTCTGAAAAGCCGCTGTTCATTTTTGTCATCACGATGGAAAATCATGGCCCATTGCATCTTGAACGCCCTGGCCCCACCGACAGTGAAAAGTTTTATCAGCACACAGCAGAACCTGGTTGCGACGATTTGACAGTTTATCTACGGCATCTAAAAAATGCCGACCTGATGATAAAGCGCCTGAAAGAGGTCATGCAAGCTCAGGCAGATGATCAGCAACAAGGCCGAGCCGGGCTATTATGCTGGTATGGCGACCATGTTCCGATTATGTCGGGGGTTTATCAAAAATATGGCGAGCCGGACGGCTTAACCGATTACTTTATCTGGGAGACTTCCCGTCAAGCGCCGTCACCACCCAATTCTGCGGCGAAGGAACGGCAGATTGCCGTTAATGAGCTGTCTAGCCTGATGCTCTGTAGAGACGTTGCACGGCAACGTCTTTCATAACAACAACCATTTGATGTGGCGCAATTTTTAATATCACATTGTTTGATAAATTCTCATGAATGAGACCGTTGGACAAAACGTTGCCGTGCAACGTCTCTACAAAAAAACCGCACCTAGGTTTACCCCAGGGGCGGTTGGTTTTTACAGCGAAAGCCCTTAACGGCTATGGTAGTTAGGTTGCGTTTAGCAACCCTGCCACTTTTTAAGCCGCCATACTGGAGGTTGATAATGATAAATCAGCCAAACCCAGGGTGTTTCTGGCCATTCTCCAGCCGAATAACCCCAAGGCCAATAAAACCAAACTGGTTGGTTCGGGTACTTGGGTTGTCGTAGTGGTGGTTATTGTTCCTCCTAATCCGGCAAGTTTGAAATAATCATTACCAAAATCTACAGCGCCGAAGGTTTTACTCGCAACCGCAGTATTGCTGCTGCCATCACCATCAGCAAAGCTGCTATATGCACTGATTAGCCAATAACTTGAGGATAGGCCGCTTGGTGTAGTTATGTTGTTTTTGATATTGTAGGCGGCATTACCATTAGTCGCCGTATTCGTATTGCCAGATAAATTGTAATGCCCAACAAATTCCCAGCCGTTTTGAAGTAAAGTCGTATAAGTATTTGTATTGGTTACATTGGTGGTGGTGCAGGGGAGAGTAGTGCAGCTGTGGGTGCTGGTTGCAATCGGGTTAGGTATTGCAGGTAATGACGGAATAATATTTCCATTACTATCTTTGCGCGTATAAGCCAACACTGAAACATCGGCATCCGTCTGTTCCCAGCCTATTGTTATCGAATTCAAGTTAATCGCTTGATCGAATGAGAACAACGCCGCATCGGTATCACCACTGTCTAGTGTTTCGTTTGTAGTATAACCATTATTATCCATCGCATGTTGAGGTACAACACTAGTGGTGCCATCCTCTTGGCCTGAAACACCCAAGCCATTCCACATTTTTACAGTCGCTGTCTCAAAACCATCAAGTGTAGTGTCGGATGATAACTCTTTGACACCTGGGGCTGTAAGATCGTTTGTAGTAGAAAACCCCGTTACAGTCACGTTATTGGATGTACTGGAGTTACCATCACCATCTGTGGGTCTCTGCTCTCCAAATTTATAGGAGTTCCCGTCATAAAAATTTGCATCATCACTGCTAACAGGACAATTTATACAATTTGTATTGCTACTGGAGTCACTAAATTGCCAAGAATAAGTATTAACAACCGTACTGGTGGTCGCCTGTGCCGCTAAAGGCATAACAAGCATTACCGCAATAAATAAAGGTTTTGTAATTCGTGACATAAGGCTTTCTCCTGATAATTTCAGTGGGTATAGGAAATAGTTGCATAATTTTAAAAACTGGCAAGTGCTTATTCAAGACGCTTGCAGTATTATTTGTTTTTATAATAAGCATTAATTATGCCTTACTTTCTATTGTGTTGTTTTTACAGTGAGTTAAGTGGGTTGTAAAAAAACATCCACCCTCAAAATATCCATTATGTAAAAAAAACTGACGATTTATGCCGATAGGGTGTTTAGGGACGAGTACGAAATAACTTAGGCAACATGATGACTGCCAGTCCTTTGAGGAC
>JAUYEP010000027.1 GCA_030689765.1 Methylovulum sp. | reverse complement strand
GCTGATGTCGATGGGCATGACTATGAGGCTATCTCTAAAGCAATTAAAATGGCTAAGGCCATGACTGATAAGCCAACACTAATTTGTTGCAAAACCACTATTGGTTTCGGTTCACCTAATAAAGCTGGTTCACATGCTTGTCACGGTGCGGCATTAGGTCAAGACGAAATCAATTTAACTAAAGCCGCGTTAGGCTGGGATCATGAAGCTTTTGTAATTCCTGCTGATGTTTATGCAGGATGGGATGCTAAAGCGAAAGGCGCTAAAGCAGAACAAGAGTGGAACGACAAATTTTCAGCTTACAAAGCTGCATATCCTGAATTGGCTGCTGAATATGAACGTCGGATAGCAGGCGATTTGCCGGAAAATTGGTCAACAGATGCGAATGCGTTTATTGCTGCCGTTAATGCAGAAGCAAAAACTATTGCAACCAGGATGTCGTCATTAGCATCGATTGAAGGTTATGCAAATCTGTTGCCTGAAATTTTTGGTGGTTCGGCTGATTTGGGCTGTTCCAATATGACAGAGTGGAAAGGTTACAAGCCAATGTGTAGCCATGCAGATGCCAATTATGTAAATTATGGTGTACGCGAATTTGGCATGTCCGCCATGATGAACGGTATTGCTTTGCACGGTGGTCTAGTTCCTTTTGGTTCAACCTTCCTGATGTTTTCCGAATACGCTCGTAATGCATTGCGTATGGCTTCATTGATGAAGATCCGGTCAATATTTGTTTATACCCATGATTCTATTGGCTTGGGTGAAGATGGCCCTACCCATCAACCTGTTGAGCAAACTGCAACATTGCGTTTGATTCCAGGTATACAGGTTTGGCGACCTTGTGATGCAGTAGAAACTGCCGTGTCCTGGAAATCGGCGATAGAACGTAAAGATGGGCCAACTATCTTAATTTTTTCCAGACAGAATTTGCCTCATGTACCCCGTACACAAGAGCAGATTGATGCCATTTCTCGTGGTGGTTATATTTTGCGTGATAGTGATGGCATGCCTGAAGCTATTATCATTGCAACAGGTTCTGAAGTTGAATTAGCCATGAAAGCAGCCGAAGAATTAACCGCAAAAGGTAAAAAAATTCGCGTTGTATCAATTCCTTCTACAAATATTTTTGATGCTCAAGATGCGGCTTACCGTGAATCAGTTTTACCCTCTTCTGTTACAAAACGTGTAGCAGTAGAAGCGGGCAGTACTGATGGCTGGTGGAAGTATGTCGGTACCAACGGTAAGGTTGTAGGTATTGATCATTTTGGCGAGTCTGCTCCCGCAGGACTGCTTTTCAAAGAGTTCGGTTTCACTGTTGAAAATGTAGTAAGCAACGTGGAAGCCGTGCTTTGAATCTAAGAAGATTTAGAGCAATTTAAATATAATTACACTTGGAGAGGCTTTTCTAAATATCAAAATGACGCAGATAGCTCATTGTGTTAAAGAAAGCCCTTTCCAATCCTTCTGACTTATAGGTGAACATAGGTGAACAATGTGAAAAATAATAATTTGACAAACAGTTTGTTTGCAGTGCTTTTGCTATCCAGTCCATTAGTCGGTGCAGATTCTAAATACCCTGCTGCAGACTTTCAGCCCCAAGTTGTTTTTCAAGATAGCGACTATATCGAGAAAAACAGCCGAGTCGAAGCAAATACGACATCCAAACCGTCTGTGTCGAATGCTACTGAAAGTAGCGAAGTAGATTCAAAATATCCAGCCGCTAATTTTCAGCCACAAGTTGTTTATAGCGATGCAAACTATAAGCACAATACAGCTTCTCCTACGGCAAGATCTTCAATAGAGAAAGAAAGTGTGGCCGTTGAAAATAGCATGGCTGAGAATGAAGTTAAAAAAGCAGAATCTACACCAAATTATTTAATCGGTTTGATTGCTCTTGCCTTAGTTGGCGTGTTCTTATTAAAAAATAAGTTTAAGTGTGGTGCGAAAAAATCAGAAAATAATGCACCAACTCCATCCAAGAGTACCTATGGACTTACCGGCGTTGCTCGTTATTTAAATAGATCATCAGGTACTGGTGTTTCGCGTTATTTAGATAAGCAAGTTAAATCAGTCGTATCAGCAACTGGCGTTGCCAAGTATGTAGCTAAACAGGCTTTATCTGCAAAAGCAACGGCATCTGAAGCTGCAACTGGTGTCGAAAAATACATGCGTAATCGGGGATAATCAATGAATCAGAATTACTTGAGCGGATTGTTTTTCCCCGCTGTTGCTGGATTATTCTTTTTCATGAAAAGGCCTGAAGTTGAGGAAACTCAAATGGTGTATCCAACGTATTCTGGAGAACAGGGTGGCCTTACTGGTGTTGCTAAATACTTAGAAAAGCAAAATCATATTTTGCTAGAAAATAAAAAAGCCAAAGAGTTATTAGTAAGCCAAGAAATTACTCTTGTGGTTAGCGGGGTTACCAGATATTTGGAGAAACGCGACCACAGTCCAGTGACAGGCGTTACTAAATATACACGCAGGCAGGCTTTAGCTGAGAAGCAAGCAAAAAAAGAAATATCGCAGCTTAGTGTAACCGGTGTTGGCAAGTATTTAAAAAATCAGAAAGACTTGCCTGTTTTAAGTGGGGTTGCCAAGTATCTGAAACATCAGGACAGTTTACCAAAGGCAAGTAAAGTGGCTAAGTATGTTGCACGGCAAGCACTCGCTGAAAAGCAAGCGAAACAAACGCAAGCTCTGGTGCATGTTGAGGAAACAGGGGTTACCAAGTACCTGAAACAACAAGAAAATTTACCACAGTTAAGTAGGGTGGCCAAATATTTGGCTAAACAAGCTTTGCTCTCTAAGAAAGAAAAACAATTGGTGGTAAAAATCGAGCTGACAGGCGTTGCTAAGTATATGAAAAAACAAGAGGGCTTGCCTCAGGTAAGTAGAGTTTCAAAATACATGGCAAGACAATCTTTAGCATCAAGACAAAAGCCAATAATAATTGAAACGGGTGTTGATAGATATATGCGTCATCAGGGATGATGATTAGTCATTGAATGAAATTATAGCCACGCTAAACCTGCATAGTATTTATCGTAATGCTAGTTTGATTGCCTAATCCCTAAATGAGGGAGCAGATAATTCCCCTTTTTGTAGCGTGTAATTTTCCAGATTTTTTAAATTTAAATAATTAAGGTATTGGTTATGGCGAAAAATTTACTTGAGCAACTAAGAGATGTCACTGTTGTAGTAGCAGATACTGGAGACATCCAGGCTATTGAAACGTTTAAACCGCATGATGCGACAACTAATCCATCGTTAATCACCGCTGCTGCTCAAATGCCGCAATATCAGGGTATTGTTGACGACACATTGAAGGGTGCCAGAGAAACTTTGGGAGCGGATGCTTCTGCAGCTCAGGTTGTATCTCTTGCTTTTGAGCGTTTGGCTGTTTCCTTTGGGCGCAAGATTCTGGAGGTCATTCCTGGCCGAGTGTCCACTGAAGTGGATGCCCGGCTTTCCTATGACACCGATGCTACTATTGCCATGGGTCGTGAGCTGATTAAAATGTACGAAGCCCAAGGCGTTTCTCGTGAGCGTGTGTTAATTAAAATTGCTTCGACTTGGGAAGGTATTCAGGCTGCAGCAGTCCTGGAGAAAGAAGGCATTCACTGCAATCTAACACTTTTGTTCGGCATTCATCAGGCAATTGCCTGCGCTGAAAATGGAATTACCCTGATTTCCCCTTTCGTAGGGCGCATTCTGGATTGGTATAAAAAAGATACGGGGCGCGATTCTTATGCGCCTGCTGAAGATCCTGGTGTGATATCAGTTACTGAAATCTACAATTACTACAAAAAATTTGGTTATAAAACTGAAGTCATGGGGGCAAGCTTCCGTAACATTGGCGAAATCACTGAGTTGGCAGGTAGTGATTTATTGACGATTGCACCATCCCTTTTAGCTGAATTGCAAGCTACTGAAGGTGATTTGCCGCGTAAGTTGGATCCGGAAACTGCTGCGAATATGACAATTGATAAAATTGTTGTGGATAAAGAAACTTTCGACCGTATGCATGTGGAAAACCGTATGGCAAATGATAAGCTTGAAGAAGGTATCAAAGGCTTCACTGCTGCATTGGAGTAATTGGAACAGATTCTTGCTGACCGATTGGCAAGCTTAGAGGCCTAAAAATTAAAGCCATTCTTCATAATGGGCTTTTAATTGACAACCTCCAATGTACTATCTGAAATAGGATTCCTAAATGTCACAAAAAATCTTAGACATGGTTAAGCCAGGTGTTGTAACTGGTGAAGACGTACAAAAAATATTTGCAATCTGTAAAGCAAATAAGTTCGCATTGCCAGCTGTAAATGTCATTAACACTGATTCAATTAATGCAGTGCTGGAAGCTGCGGCTAAAGTAAGAGCGCCTGTTATTATCCAGTTCTCTAATGGCGGGGCGCAATTCGTTGCTGGTAAGGGCTTAAAATTAGACGGTCAACAAACTGCAATTTTAGGTGCCATATCTGGGGCCCAGCATGTACATACCGTTGCAGAAGCTTATGGTGTTCCGGTCATTTTGCATACCGATCATGCCGCAAAGAAATTGTTGCCTTGGATTGATGGATTACTGGACGCAGGTGAGAAGCATTTTGCTGAAACCGGCCAGCCATTATTCAGTTCACACATGCTGGATTTATCTGAAGAAAGCCTAGCGGAAAACATCGAAATTTGTGGCCAATATTTGGCGCGGATGTCAAAGATGGGCATGACGCTGGAGATTGAATTGGGCGTTACCGGCGGTGAAGAGGATGGCGTGGATAATAGTGGAATGGACCATTCCATGTTGTACACTCAGCCAGAAGATGTCGCTTATGCTTATGA
>JAUYEP010000024.1 GCA_030689765.1 Methylovulum sp. | reverse complement strand
AGGTGAAGGTTGTTGGCTTTGGTTTGTCTTCGTTAGCTTCAGTGGTTACGGGCAGTTTTTTGGTTTGTTTCGGGCTTCCGTTGCAAACCCTCAGCTTGGGTGTGTTCTTTGCGGGCATCGGCAAGTTCGGTAGTGTCGCACAGTCGGATGCGTTTGCGTCATGCGCGGTGTGGCTTGGGGGCTGTTATCCGTCTTGGGTGCGCCGCGCACGACGCAAGCCGCAAGCCGCAGGTTCGGTGTTTGGTTAGCGCACGGCGCATGGTTTAGCTTTTTTGTTCGCGTCAGTTTAGGCGTCGGTGTACTACCCTGCCTAACATGGCGCTCAAAGGGACGTGCCGCCTCTTGGCGGTTTTGAAGGTTGGTTGTTTATCACGCTTTGGGGCTTCGTTTAGCGTCCGTGAGCGGCACGCCCCTTAGCTTTACGTTGGGCAATACAAAGCATCCGAGTTGAACGGTTTTCAACACTTAAATGATAGGAGAAGAGAATGAGAAAACGTAACCAAGTTTTTATACTCGTATTGTTGGCTATGAATAGCTTGCCTTCGCAGTCCGAGCAATTGAACAACAAGCACCCGGCATTGAAGGATACTGAAATAACTGAAGACTTGAAGCAATTTAGCCGTCAAATGGTTGAACGCAAACCGTTATTGAGGGAGATGCTCAATCAGGTTGGTGTTGAATATCTATATCAGCTTGATCCTAAAAAAATCTATAGAATCGACGAACACACTTTGGATGTCACTGTATTGGGAGGTGAAGCTACAGCATCAACTCTCATCCCCGCAAGAATAGACTTTGATGCCAACATTTATCCATCAGGCAATTATATAAACGGCTGGGCAAGTACAAGTGTATTTTGTCCTAATGGCGGACAAGCCGCTGAAGTAAGCGGCATAATGTCTTCAAAAAGTCGGGCCCAAGCTGATCCCTATCCAGGCGGCATTAAAGACGGCGTTTTAACAACTGACACCGCTATACTTTCCAAGGCAGAAGTAAACTTTAGTCTTGTAAAAGCGGCTGGCGGAGCTAAGAATAATGGAACCATGATGCAAACAGTCCATATTGGTTCTTGCGACGGCAAAACAGACACTGCCGTCCACACTCACCATTGGCCACCTTTAAAAATAAGCATGGTCATTGATGACACTGGCTCAATGGGCGGCGAACTTATTGGCGTAAAATCTGCCCTCACAGATTTTGTCAATACGCGCAGTTCCGATCCTGAAAATATCACAAGAGGCGTTTCTTACGAACTTATCAGCTTCAAAGACAGCCCGACACTTAGGCTTGCCAACACCGAAGATGGCAGCGCAGCCATCAGTGCTGTAAATACATTATCTGCCTCAGGTGGCGGTGATTGTCCTGAAGATTCATTGGGTGCGCTTAATTTATCGTTAGCTAATATAGCAAGCGATGAAAATAGTGAAGGCGAAATCGTTTTAGTAACTGATGCTTCCCCTAGAGGTGGCGATGTTGACGCTGTGATTGCACAAGCTCAAGATTTGGGCGTCAAAGTCAACGTGATGTTATCAGGTGATTGTGTTGCTTCAAGCGCAGCCGCAGCCACTCCGTCAGCGATGACCGCTTTAACATCACCTATCTTGTCGGCTCGTGATGTGTTTCAGCGGATTGCAAATGAAACGGGGGGATTATATTTTTACAAACCTAGCGGAACCGCCAATGATTATAAGGAAATTTTGGCGGAAATTTTCAAAACAGCAGCAACCCCAAGTGATACAACGCCGCCCGTCGTGACTGTCAATGCTTCGCCGACAACGCTTTGGCCACCCAACCACAAAATGATCCGCATTGATACGAATGTGTCAGCACTCGATGACCAAGACCCAAATCCAATCATAAAATTGGTTGGCGTTACTGTGAACGAGCCTGATGACGGCCAAGGCGATGGCAATACCGCCGCCGACATTCAAATCACCCATGACGGTCAAATTTATCTTCGCGCCGAGCGGAGTGGTTTGGGCAATGGTCGCTTTTACACAATCACTTATCAGGCAACCGATAAGAGCGGTAATGTGGGTTTCGGCACTGTAGATGTTATTGTGCCTCATAACCGATAGCCGTAAATCGTTTGGGTTGCCTGTTCAGGCAACCCAATTTGATTTTCATGGGGTATTCTCAAGTGATTAGGTGAAGCAGACAACACATAAGGTCATGCGTATTTCAAACACCGACATTCATGTCGTATCCAGCACTGCGGCAATTAATTTCAAACTAGCCTATGGATTGAATGACATCCCGCTACTCCAACAAAACGCGGAGGCAAAACCGAGCCTCACTTTTCAGCTAACAGACCGCTTGCTGATTCAGCGAGACATGCTTTGGTGCGGGCCAACGCCCAAATGCACCAACATAAACACTTGGAAACAAATTCGTGCGGAGTTCATTAAAGGCTTTTTCTTGCCCGAATATCCAGATGTGAGCTTTAACAATCTCAAAACTGATTTGCTTTATGACGTGAATCGCCTGAACGAAGTGGAGGCCATTTATATTTGGGCGGGTACAAACTTGGAAGACCAATTGCTCATACTGTTTGTCATTTATCTAGTCGGGCTAACTAGCGGTCATTTTGAAAAGATTAGTATCGTACAGTTTGAAAGCGTGAATTGTTTCGGCGAGACACTACAAATATTTGGCATGGGGCATCTTGACCCAGATGATATGCAAAAGCACCCAGAACCTATCGCATTGACAACTGAACAAGCAGCGTTTTACCGGATGGCTTGGGATTCTGTCACGTCGGATACGCCCCTGGCATTGATGCAGCTTTTGTCTTCAGCCCCCAATTTGAATAAACACTTAGTTCCGGCTTTGCATTACTTATTACGCCGTTATCCTCGCATCGAATCGGGTTTGGACTACTGGGACATCCAAATCCTAAGCAATATCGGTAAAAACGGGAGTGCGGCAGTAAAAATCATTATGGGAGCTTGGGGTGAAAATGGCGAAAATCTTGAAGGCGATCCTGCAGGTGAAACGTACTTGTTTAACAAAATGCTTTATTTAGGTAGTAAAGACTTGCCGGAACCATTATTAGCACTTTCAGGAACGCAAACATCCTATCGTGATACCAAAGTATCACTGACGAAATTTGGTTCAGCGGTAATGAATGGCAAAGCCTCCTTTTATCCCGCTAATCCAATTGATAAGTGGGTTGGTGGAGTACATTTGTCATCGGCAATGAGTAATCTGTGGTTTTATCAAAACGGTCGCGTAGATACTATTTAGGTGTTTAGTCCCTGGTTCTGAGAAAAATTAAAACTTCAGAGGGCTTGGAAACTGTATCGACGGAATAGCCCAACAAGTCGGTCAAAGGGACGCGCCGCCCGTTGGCGGTTTTGGAATTCAGTTTTTTTCAAGGTTCGGCGGCTTCGTTTCGCTTCCGTTAGCGGCGTGCCCCTTACCGTAACGTTGGGCGGTGCGTGATCTTCTCATGTTGCATGGCGTAACCTAAGCGGTTACAATTTTATACATGATTAAAAGCTTCGCTCATAAAGGTCTGGAAAAATTCTTTACCACGGGTAATCAAAGCGGTATCCAGGCAATTCATGCCAAACGCTTGCGCCTAATTTTGGCGTTGCTAAACGATGCCAGTCAATTGGGTGATTTGGAAGCTCCCGCCCTGCGCCTCCATCCCTTAAAAGGTAACTTTGAAGGCTTTTGGTCTCTTACAGTACAAGCGAATTGGCGGGTTATTTTTCGCTTTGAGGATGGCAATGCGTACGTTGTCGATTACTTGGACTACCACTAACGAGGCATGTTAATGAGAATGTATAATCCCCCGCATCCGGGCGAAATGCTTTATGAGCTTTGGCTGCAACCTCTCAATTTAACTATTACCCAAACAGCCCAAAAGCTGAACGTCACCCGTAAAACTGTCTCGGCGTTAGTAAATGGCAAAACGGGGGTTAGCCCCGAAATGGCCTTACGTCTGGAATTGGCATTTGGTAAAAGTGCTGAATCATGGCTTGCCGCCCAATCTGCTTATGATTTGTGGCAATTGGAAGCTAAGCGTGAAAGTTTAGGCGTTCATCGTGTGGCGGCTTAACGGGTTTCATCGGTATTTCAGTTGGTAATGTCACGCTTGTGGTCAAAGCCCAACAAGTCAGTCAAAGGGACACGCCGCCTGTTGGCGGTTTTGAAGTTTTGGTTTTTATCAAGGTTCGGCGGCTCCGTTTCGCTTTCGTTAGCGGCGCGCCCCTTACCGTAACGTTAGGCATCAATCTTGATAACATCTACATCGTACGCACCAAACTCAAGCACATCAAAATCGATTAGTGTTATCCCGTGACTTCCGTTTTCCGGCCATCCTTCGCTTTCATCTAATCTGTCTTGGGCGCCTATTTTGTTATAGCCCTCCAGAAGTGCGCTTAATTAAATAGGGTGCAGACCGTCTTACTGCCGCAACAAGTATGTCCCCGTTTGATCTGGTCAAAATATCTTCAGCTCCTGACCAAAAATCATTAATTTCTTTAGCGAGTTCTGGAGTTAATTTACTGATGTTACGCAGCCCGTAATTTCTGTAACTCTTCATACGCCATTTGATTCGCTTTTATAAACAGCTTAGCCCGAGTGGCGAAATGGTTGGTTTTATGTTTAATCTTCAAACATTCTAGCTTGAACACGGCATAGATGGACATGAAGATGTGGTTGTT
>JAUYEP010000021.1 GCA_030689765.1 Methylovulum sp. | reverse complement strand
CCTGATTAGCAAGATGCTTCAGCTAGGCTCAAAGATACTGGAGTTCAAAGCTTGCTTTGAACCTTCAAACAGCCAGAGCAAGCTCAGGACTCCAACCTATCGTCTGCCAGCTGAAGCATCTTGCTAATCAGGAAAGCCGTTGAACTCCGGTACAAAATGAACAAACCATTCGTCCTCTTTATTTACTGCGAAGAACACGAAGAAAATAGTCAACTTCGTGCCCTTCGTGGTGAGTAAATTGCCCGACTACCCGTGAGAAACCACCATGTCTGAAAACCATCCCACCATGAACTGCGTCGCCTACTGCCTCGCGCAAGGTTTTGATATTAGTGCATTGGCAAAATTGTTGTCTGATTCAACGCTGATACGGATCATCAAAGGCGCATTGCTGGTAGAGGATGATAACTCGTGGTCAGTCGTCTTTGCTTATGGCGCCGTTGTGCTGTGGAATGTCGGCGCAGAACAGCAAGCCAAATTGCAGCAGCTCTTATTGCAACATGCAGAAAATCCACTCATAACAATAGAAGAGGACAATTTCACCTTCGCGCTGGATTGTCCCAACACACGCATTGTCGAAGATCATATTGAGATAGAATCTTCCGACCCTATCCTGCTGTTTTCGCTGTCACAAGGCATGGCGCAGTCGATAAAACTGGCCTCTTTTGAAACCAATGCGATAACAACCATCAACAACACGCGTTATATCCCGAAATCATTGGCAGAAAACGGCAACATTAAACTCAGCCGCCATCAAATAGCCAAAATCCGCGGCCAACTGTTTTTAACCAAAAGCGATATTATCCTGAATTATGACTTGCTCGATACGCCGGATTTTTTTTGGGAATATCCTGAATACGAAACTTTTTACAGTATCGCGGCAAAATATCTCGAAGTCGCACCCCGCACTGAGGTGTTGTCAAAGAAGCTGGAAACCATCCACGAGTTATTTGAAATGTTGGCGGACGAGCAAAAACACCGGCATTCATCAATATTGGAGTTAATCATCATCGGGTTGATTGCTTTTGAGATTGCGATGACCATATTCGACAAAATGTTCTGAT
Source organism: Methylovulum sp. (assembly GCA_030689765.1). Lineage (GTDB taxonomy): Bacteria > Pseudomonadota > Gammaproteobacteria > Methylococcales > Methylomonadaceae > Methylovulum. The sequence continues at coordinate 17,797 of JAUYEP010000021.1, read as the reverse complement.
TGAGCGCAAGTTTTAAATAGTATTCCTAAATTCGCTTATAATCGCCCGCTCACCGCATTCATCATCCAAGCAAAATAATGGCATACGAATCATTGCTAAAAACGCTGCAAGAGAAAGGCAAGCTTTCTGCCTCGGAATTAAAAAAAGTTGAACGTGTAAAAAAAGGCTCGGCAGGCGAAAGCTTGCCGCAGTTGCTGGTCAAACTGGGCTTGTGTTCCGAGCTTGATGTGGCGGATGCGTTTGTCGAATCCGGTCATTTTGTGAAAGTGGCATCCGACCAGTATCCCTTGGAAGCGCAGTTACCTGACCATGTGTCTTTGCGGTTTCTCAAGCAGTTTCATGTCATTGGCTTAGAACACGACGAACAAACGGTGACGGTCACGATGATGGATCCGCAAGACCAGTTTGTTATTGATGCGTTGCGGCTCGCAACCGGTAAAACGGTCATTGCCAAAGTCGGCTTATTGTCAGAAATAGACACGGCGCTGGAGATGCAGTATGGTGAAGGCCGCTCGCAAATGGACAAGATTGTCGATGGTTTGACGATGGATGATATTGGCGAAGAAGATTTGGAGCATTTAAAAGACCTCGCCAGTGAAGCGCCAGTCATCAAAATGGTCAATCTGATTATGCAGCGGGCGATTGAAACCAAGGCGTCCGACATTCATATCGAACCGTTTGAGCAAACGCTGAAAGTCAGGTTGCGTATTGACGGCGTGTTGCAGGAAATCGACGCGCCGCCCGTCAAATCGACGGCGGCGGTCATTTCGCGCATCAAGATCATGGCCAAGCTGAATATCGCTGAACGGCGCTTGCCGCAGGATGGCCGTATCAAGGTGCAGATGTTGGGTAAGGAGCTGGATTTGCGGGTGTCGACGATACCGACGATGTACGGCGAGTCTGTCGTGATCCGTTTGCTGGACAAGGAAAACACCGTGCTGGATTTTACCGCGCTGGGATTTTCCGGTTTGCATTTGCAGCGCTTTCTCGATGTATTGGCGTTGCCGCACGGCATTATCCTGATTACCGGGCCTACCGGCAGCGGCAAATCCACGACGATGTATGCCGCGTTAAAGCAGCTCAATACCTCGGCGCGCAAGATCATTACCGTCGAGGACCCGGTGGAATATCAAATGGAAGGCATCAACCAGATTCAGGCCAAACCACAGATCGGCTTGACGTTTGCGCTGGCGTTGCGTTCTATCGTCAGGCAAGACCCCGATGTCATCATGATCGGCGAGATGCGTGACCTGGAAACGGCACGGATCGCCGTGCAATCGGCATTGACAGGGCATTTGGTACTGTCAACCCTGCATACCAATGACGCCGCCGGCGGGGTCACGCGCTTGCTGGACATGGGGCTGGAAGAATATCTATTAACCTCTACGGTAAATGGCATTTTGGCGCAACGGCTGGTCAGGAAATTATGCCCGCTGTGCAAGGAAAGCCATACCGCATCCGAACAACTGATTGATGAATTGCGCTTAAGACGTTTTGCGCCAAATATCGCCAAGGATGGTGTGTATGCCGCAAGCCAGTCGGGAACTGGCGCGGCGGGCGATATTGTCCTTTATAAAGCAGTGGGCTGTCCGTCCTGTAACGGCATGGGATACCGTGGGCGTATGGCAATTATCGAATTCTTACCCATGACTGATCCCGTCCGCAAATTGATCATGGCGCACGAAGAAGCGGGCGCGATACAAAAACTCGCGGTTGCCGAAGGGATGCAGACCCTTTATGAAAATGGTCTGGTTAAGGTTGTCGAAGGTATCACGACATTGGAAGAAGTGATGCGGGTCACCTCGGAATAATATGCCGCTATTTACTTATAAAGCCGTCAACACTGTTGGCGAGACCGAAGAAGGTGTTCGGGAAGCCCTCGATGAGGCACAGTTAATTGCCGCGTTGCAGGCGGAAGGCTACATCCCTATTCGCGTTGCCAGTGCGCGTTCTGGTTCATTTTTGGGATTCATGGGCGCGAAATCATCCAAATTATCGCAAAAAGACATCGCGTTATTTACCGGAGAACTGGCAACGCTACTTGAATCCGGCTTGCCTTTGGATAAGTCCTTGTTAGTGTTGATGGACTTGACGGAAGACAACGGACGGCTGACAAAGTTAATCGCCAAAGTGCTGGAAAAGGTAAAAAGCGGCTCTTCACTCGCCGATGCGCTGGAAATACAGGCGGGCATTTTCACCAAGTTTTATCTGAACATGATACGCGCCGGTGAAGCGGGCGGCAGTTTGGGCGAAGTGCTGGCGAGATTATCGGAATATCTGGAAAGCTCCCAGGAGCTTAAAGACACGGTGAGCACCGCGTTGATTTATCCGGCAATCTTGCTGGTGATGTCGCTGGCCTCTGTGTTTATCATGCTGACCTTCGTGGTGCCGCAATTTACCGAGATGTTTGAAAGCGCCGGTAAAGCGTTGCCAATATCGACGCAAATTGTTGTCGCTATGGCGCAATGGCTGCAAAGCTACTGGTGGCTATTGATCGGCGGCATTCTTGGCTCATCCAGTTACATGAAATATCAACTGGCAGACCCGGTCAGAAAAAAAGTCTGGGATGGCCGTTTTTTGAAAATACCGCTGTTCGGCAACATCCTGTTAAACAAGGAAACCGCCAATATCAGCCGGACGCTGGGAACTTTATTGGGCAACGGCGTTTCCATCATCGCGGCCCTCGTGATTGTGCGTGAAACCGTGGACAATTTGGTGGTTGCGGCGGCGATTGCCGATACCGAAGAGCAGTTAAAACAAGGGCGGCACTTGTCGGATGCGTTGCTTGAAAAAGGCATATTACCTAAAATGGCGATGCAGATGATTAAAATGGGTGAAGAAACCGGACGTTTGGAAGAAATGTTGCTGCGCGTGGCGGTCATTTACGATAAACAGCTTAGGGTGGCGATACAGCGGATGCTGGCCTTTTTGGAACCGGTGCTGATCATCACCTTGGGATTGATGATAGCCGGGATCATCGTGTCGATTTTACTGGCCATTTTGAGCGTCAATGACTTGGCTTTTTGATAGGCGCAGGGTGGGCAGCGCTTTTTGTGCCTACCTTTTGTAACATCTGATCGGTGGGCAAAAAAAGCGCTGCCCACCCTACATTATCTAACTTTTGATAGAAAACGGCGGAACACAAACACCATGAAACACATAAAAAATCGTACAGAAACCGGCTTCACCTTACTGGAATTACTGGTTGTGTTAGGCATTATCGCGATGCTGGCCGGGATTGTCGGCCCACAGGTCATGAAGCATATGGGCGAAGCTAAAACCAAGGCGGCAAAAGTACAAATCGAAGATCTGTCGGCGACGCTGGACATGTATAAACTTGATTTAGGCCATTATCCAACGACTGAAGAAGGTCTGAAAGCATTAATCGAATCGCCCGATAGCGCAAAACGCTGGAACGGGCCTTATCTGCAAAAAGCTAAAATCCCTTTAGATCCCTGGCAACAGGAATATCATTATGCGGCCCCCGGCGAACATGGCAAATTTGATCTTTTCTCTTTAGGCGCAGACACTAAGGAAGGCGGCGAAGGCGAAGATCAGGATCTCGTTAGCTGGGAATAATCAATAACATGCCGGGTTTCCTTAAAGAATCGGGTAGGGTGGGCAGTCTTTTTTGCCCACAGTTTACTAAACAGCAAGGCTTTACGCTGATCGAGCTGATCGTCGTGCTGGTCATTGTGCTGCTAGGGTTCTCGGCTATCGCCATTAGCCTATCATCAGGCAACGACAGCGCAGAAATCAAAGCTTCCGCACGCGATATTGTTTCTGCACTGCGTTATGCACGGGGACAGGCTTTAATGGCCCATGAAGAAACCACCGTTGATTTTGATCTTGAAAACAACAGCTACACCGTCAGCAACCGTGACAAGGTTTATACGATTCCCGATGCAATCAGCCTTACCGTAGTTACCGCACAAAGCGAACTGACAGGGCAAGGACAAGGCAATATCCGATTTTATGCCGATGGCTCCTCGACCGGTGGGCGAGTAACGCTGGAACGCGATAAAGCCAAATTGCAAATTGACATCAACTGGCTAACCGGCGCTTGTGAGCTTAACGATACCTTCGATGATACAGACCAATAAACAACAGGGTTTTTCATTACTGGAAATCCTGATTGCCTTTTCCATTTTGGCGCTCTCCATAGGCATACTGCTTAAAATATTTTCAGGGGGCGTCAATACCGCCGTTGTTGCCGAGGAATATACCGCCGCCGTGCAAATTGCCGAAGCCTTAATGACCAGAACCGGTGTGGAAACACCGTTACAAACCGGCGAAACCTCGGGGTTGGAAAATGAATATTATCACTGGCGGGTCACCATCGACCCTTACCTGTTGAACCCTGAAAAGGTTGATATTAAGGCGCTGAACCTGGTGCTGTTTAAAGTGGATGTCACGGTAAGCTGGGGCGAGGGTAACGGCAGCGAACGCCAGATTGAACTCTCAACCTTGAAACTGGCAAGTGAAAAACCCTCATGAACCAAAATAAAACTGTGCAGGGGTATTCATTCACGCCCCCCTTTGTAAAGGGGGGCTGGGGGGGATTTTTTAAAGCGACCGTTCAACTCAGACCCCACAAATCCCCCCCGGCCCCCCTTTACAAAGGGGGGGGCGCAAAGCAGAGCCTGAACGCTTACATGCGTGGTTTTACGCTGATTGAAGTGCTCATTGCAATGACACTGTTAAGTATTATGGTGGTGTTGCTGTTCGCCAGCCTGAAAATTTGTGCCCAAAGCTGGGAAAAAGGCGAAAGTAAAATAGAAGCAGTGAACGAAGTCGCCGTTATATACAATTTTTTTCAACGGCATTTATCGGCTGCAAAGCCGTTGTGGGATGATTTTAGCGTAGCCAATCAGAAAACCTTTTCTTTTCATGGTGATGCACAGTCTTTGCAATTCGTCGGCGAATTCCCTGCCAGTGCAGGGCGGGGAGGATTGCAGCTTTTTTCGATACAGCAACAGGAGGTTCAAGATAATCAGGACGTTGACGGAACACAAATTAATGTCATCTTGACGCCTTTTTTCCCCGTTTCCGAAGGCCAAGAAATCCAGAAAGAAGAAGTCATCTTACTAAAGCATGTCAAGCATTTTTCCGTTAGCTATTTGGGTATCGACGATACGGGTGAAGTTGGCTGGCAAAATGAATGGGTGGAAAGGGAAACACTGCCCCGATTAGTCAAAATTAACATCGGGCGTGACGATGGCATGTATTGGCCTGATATGGTCGTTGAACTTAAAGTTGCCAACGATACCGCTGGGTTAGCCACGCAAGATACGGATGCGCCAGAAGAGGATCCGGAGATGCCTGATGATGGCAGTGATGACACCGGGGTGATGGAATGAGTACGCAGCAGCAAAGCGGCGCAACCCTGAGACAACAGGGTTTTGCGCTGATACTTGTGTTATGGATATTGAGTTTGCTGACCATCATGGCCGGTAGCTTTGCGCTGAGTATGCGCCGTGAATCATCGATTATCGGCGGGCTAAAAAATAATGCGCAGGCCGCTGCGGTTGCAGAATCCGCTATTGCCATCGCCGAACTGATGATATTGAACCCTGATCCGGCTAAACGCTGGCAGGCAAATGGCAGCATTTATCCCATAGACGATGCCGATGCGTTGGGTAGCGACAATGCGCAGGTGCGGATCCGGTTGTTATCGGAAACGGGCAAAATAGACATTAACAAAGCCGATCAAAAATTGCTGGCGGCATTGATGGCTAACTCACCTATCGAAGACGAGCTGCAACAGACCAAACTGGTGGGCGCCATTCTGGATTGGCGGGATGAAGATGATCTTATCAATATTGAGGGTGCGGAGAAAAAAGAATACCAAGAGGCGGGCCTGAAATATCAACCCAGAAACAAACCGTTTCAGACGCTAGATGAATTGCAACTGGTATTAGGCATGGACGGGACGATATACCCGTGGCTGACACCTTTGGTCACCGTGTATTCAGGGCAGCCGAATGTCAATGTGCAACAGGCATCAAAGGAGGTGTTGCAGGTGTTGCCAGATGCTGATCTGGATTTAATAGACGATTATGTCGCCGCCAGACTGGAAAGCATGATAAACGGCTTGCCTGCGCCTGCATCACCGTTCAGTGTCAAACAAAACACTGTGGCTGTTGCAGGACAAGGCAATGCGCTGACTATTGTTTCTGAAGCGCTGCTGGATGATGGCTCAAGAGCGGTTATAAAAGCGGTAATCAAAGCGGGCGGCGGCGATCAGCCGTTTCAGGTGTTGGAATGGCAACGCAACACGGTAAGCGAAAACTCATTATTTAGCGGCACCATCGGAACAAGCGCAATAAGCGAATTATTAGTGAACCCCATTAAATGACAACATGCTGAATCTAAATTCAAACCTTGATCTGGACTTTAAAGTGTTTCTCCGCTGGTGGCGGCGTGAACTCAGTTTTTTAGTGCCTGAAAAAATAAAGCGGCTGTTTAATGACAAACAGGGCTTTATCGTTATCAGCACGGAAGGCCATAAGTTAATTATGACTTATCGGCTGGGTGAACACGATGAAGTCATCGCAAAAATTGACCGGAACGAAGCTGGCATAGCGCACTACAAGGCATTACAGGCAAACGATGAGCGCTTGGTCAAGGCAAATGTCATCCTGAGATTAACAGGGCTGGAAGCTATCTGCCGGGAACTTGCGCTGCCTGTAGCCGCCAAGGAAAACCTGCACCAGGTCGTTGCTTACGAGCTTGACCGCTATACGCCGTTTAAAGCGGATCAGGTTTATTTTGCCGTCAAACCCATTGATGGCGCCACTGAACAGGGGCAGATCAAGGCAATGTTAGTGCTGACGACACGGGAAGTGCTCGACGGGCTTTATGAAGACACAACCGCCTTGGGGCTGTCGCCGCTGTTTGCCGATTATCAAGGGGCGGCTAACCGCCTGGACCAACTCGATGATGTTTATAATTTGCTGCCCCAAGGGTTTAGGCAAAAAACGGCGAAGACACCGCGTCTGATCCATACCGCATTGCTGGCATCGGTCGTGTTATTAGCCGCTGCGGTGCTGGTGACACCCGTTTGGCTTGAATACCAGACCGTCAACGCATTGACAGAAAAAGTCAGGGTGATAGAGAAGGATGCCAAGAAAATTAAGGCGTTACAATTGGAAATCGACACCATGATCGACGAAACCCAAAAATTGATCGATGAAAAAAATGCGACGCCTATGGTAGTCGATATGTTGAACACCTTAAGTACGATCATCAAAGATGACACCTCGCTGGCCTATTTGCAATACTCGGATAATCATCTGCAAATACAAGGCGAATCGCCGGCGGCATCAACACTCATAGGCATACTTGAAGCTTCCGAGCTGTTTTCCAAAGCGCGTTTTGTATCGCCGGTCACGCAAAACAATGTCAGTAAACTGGAACGCTTTCAGATTACCGTTGATACCACAAAAGCAGGGGCTGTCAGTGAAAATCCCTAAAATTAACACGCAGCGCTGGCTTGCTGTCGGGCTATTAATTATGGTCTTGCTGATTATTGGTTCGGCGCTGGTCGTGCCGGTGGTCTCTAAAGGCCTGGAACTGAATGAAGCTAAAAACACGCTTGTTTTCAGGCTGCAGCAATATGAGCGGATTTTAGCGAAGAAAGGCGCCGTTATTGCCAGCATGGACAAAATAAAAGGGCAGCATGACGGACAAGGTTATTTTAACAGCCAGGAAACCGATGCGTTAGCGTCTGCCGAGATGCAAAATGTCATAAAAAAAACCATTGTTGATGCCGGTGGGCAATTAAGCAGCACCCAGGCCATTCCCGTCAGCACTAAAGATGGTTTTAGCCGGATAACGGTCAGGGTCAGGATGACCGGCAACAGCGAAGTCCTGCGGGCAGTGTTGTTTAAGATAGAAACGTCCACGCCACTGATTATAATTGACCAGATCGACATCAGGCCGATGCGTGGCAAGCGCAATGTGGCAACCAACAAAATTGAGCCCAGTAATGAATTGAACGTTAATTTTCAGGCCGTTAGCTTTATGAGGAAACCAGCATGAGAAAACCATCAGAATGAACAGCAGCCAAATAAATAGTAAGCTGGTGGCCGTGTCAGGCGGCGTGTGCGTGATGTTGCTGTTGGTTCTTATCGGTGAATTGCTTTACGCCAGACAGGCACAACAACAACTGTTAAGTTCAAATTTGTCAGCAGGACACACTGCGGCTAAGGATGAAATGCCGAGTGTGGATTTAATGCGGCGCAGCGAAGAAAGCTATGCGGACATGGTAGCTAGGCCTTTATTTATTGAAGGCAGGAAACCGGTGGCCGAACCCAGTCCTGAACAACTCCAGGCGAATGCCATCACCGTCAAATTCGACTGGGTACTCAATGGCGTTTATACGACGACAAAAGGACTTTCGGCATTATTTTCCAGGGCGACAACCAAAATGCCCAAAGACAATCACCGCAAAATAAAACAAGGCGATAGCCTTGATGGCTGGAAACTCACCGAAATCCACAAGGATAAAGCCATGCTGACATTGGACGGCAGCCGCAAGGAACTGTTACTGCGCAAACCGAAACTGAAACAATTACCGCAGAAAAAAAGCAATGCCCCGCCGCGACCTGTTGACGGCGAAGTTCCAGGTGCGTCTATAGAAGAACAGCCGCCCGAATCTGAACAATTACCTGAATCCCCGGAAGACACTTTTGAGAATAGTGATAATGAACAATTTTAAGAAAATAACAAGAGTTTCTTGTCTGGTTGTGATGGGTTTGTCGCTGTCAAGCTGCGAGCTAATAGGCCCTAAGCAGGCTGAGTTGCTGCCTTTAAATCCTGTTGCCAAACCGCAACTTGATGTAAAAGCAGACAATGTGTTTAAGGAACTGCAAAACAAGCCGCCTGTTGTTGATCCAATGAAATCAAAAGTGGAGCTTTACCCTGGCACAGACCGGTTTGTACCGTCCGCCCCGACACAGCACAGAAAAACCGGCTCGGAAGCAGGTTCGTACAGCCTGAATTTTGATGACGCTGATCTGGGCGAAGTCGCTAAAGTGGTTTTGAGCGACATCCTTGGACAAAACTATGTTTTAAGCCCAAAAGTGGCCGGTAAAGTTACCTTGCAAACCACCCAGCCGCTAAACAAGGACGAATTATTGCCCACGCTGGAAATGGTGCTCAGGATGAACAATGCGGCGCTGGTGAAAGACGGCAAAATCTACCATATAGAACCCGCCGCCGACGCGCTGTACACCTCCGATATTTCGACAGGAGGCAGCCATCCGGGTTACCAAACCCGCGTCATTCCGATCAAAAACGTCGCCGTTGAAGACATCGCCGAAGTGCTAAAACCCTTGGTACAGGAAAAAACCATCCTGCATGTTGACGGCACACGCAATATTCTGGTCGCTTCAGGCACACCCGATGAAATGGCACGGGTCATGGATATGGTGGGCACTTTTGACATCGACGTCCTGAAAGGCCGCTCGTTTGGCCTGTTCCCATTGGCGCATACCGAACCGGAAACGATCATCAAGGAACTGGAAGAAGTCTTCAACAAGAAAGGCAAAGCAGAAGAGACCGATTTTTTCCGCTTTATCCCGATTGAGCGCATGAATGCCGTGCTGGCGATTACCCACCAAGCCCGCTATTTACAGGATATAGAAAGCTGGGTGCTGAGGCTGGATAAGGCGCAATCGGGCACTGGCGGCGGCGTTAATGTTTACAAGGTCCAACACGCGGACGCGGAAGAATTGGCGGATACCTTGAATGAAATTTTTACCGGCACCCAAAAACAAGATAAATCCGCAAAAGTTGCCGCAGGAAAAAAAGCCTCTGAAATCAGCAACAAATCAACAACTGATAGTAAATCTGACACTAATAAAACAGCATCATCGTCAAGCAAACGCAGCAGCCGGAACAAAGCTTCCAGCGGCACCGGCACGGCGGCAGTCGCCGATGTCGAGGATGTCAGGATCATTTCTGACAAGACCAATAATGCCTTGATTATTGTCGCGACACCCCGCGAGTATGACGTGATACTGCCGGTTATCAGGCAACTCGACTTAATGCCGTTGCAGGTGCTGATTGATGCGACGATCGTGTCGGTGGATTTAAAGGATGATTTAAAGTACGGCATTCAGTGGAAATTACAACATGATAACAGTGCCATTAGCAGTGGTCTGGGCGGAGCTACCCTGGGCTCATCGGCTTTCGGTCCGGCGGCAGCTTTTGCTTCGGGTGGGCTGGGCACCGTTTACAATTCAGGCGCAGTCAATGCCTTGCTGGCATCACAGGCAAACAAAGACAATATCAACGTCATTTCTTCGCCTTCCTTAATGGTATTGAATAACCAGGAAGCCACGATAGAAGTGGGGACACAAATTCCCACGCTATCCAGCACCTTATCCGGGGCAGGCATTTCTACCGATACCTCAGGCACGGGCAGTACCGGCCTGGTCACTAATAGCCAGATTCAATACAAAGACACCGGCGTCAAGCTGGAGGTGACCCCGCGCGTCAATGCCAATGGCATGGTGATTATGGAGATTAAGCAAACCGTGAGCGACCCTGTTGAATCAACGATAGGCGTGACCTCTTCGGCGGCTATTGCCAAGAAAGAAATTGAAAGCTCGGTTGCCATTCAGGATGGTGAAACGATTGTGCTAGGTGGCTTGATTAAGGAAAACAACACTTATAATAAATCTGGAATCCCATTTTTGCATGAGCTGCCCTGGGTAGGTTCATTATTTGGAAACACTACAAATAACAAGGATAAAACCGAGCTGGTTGTTTTGATTACCCCGCGTGTCGTAAAAAGTAAGCTGGATTCCAGGCTGATTTCTAATGAATTCAAACGTAAATTAACCGGAATTTATCGTTAAAGGTTAAACCCATCGTGTGACGAATCCAGCCAGTAGTCCGTATGGAATAACTTGGATGTGGCAAAGTTATTCCATACGGGCTACTACAGCGTTTTCATGTTTAGTGTGTGCCTCAAACATGCAAGCGTAGAGACGTTGCAATGCAACGTCTGTACAAAATCAACAAACAAAGGCTGAAAACGCGGTAACTGATGAGATTTTTATTCTTTAGTCCATTTAGCAGCCAGTTGCCCTGAGAACTGACCAAAATAGGTGCCCACTACGATAGAGATGGAAATCACCAGTAATGGATTGTTCAAAGAAACGCCCAACAATACATCCTGGGTCAGTTTGTCAGGGGTTTGCAATAAATAAGCAAAGGTGGATGAATAACCCAATACGCTGGCAGGAATGGTCGCCAATTGTGGGATATTGGCAGCAAGACACATTACCACAACAGCAACCGTGACAGTAATGGCCGCCATGGCAGGGAAGCCAAGCGCTGCATCAGGTGAAATTTCGGTTAGCAAAAGCGCAGTGATCCAGGCCATGACTACGCCAAAAATTCCGCATACGATGGTGTTTACCAAGGCTTCCTTGGTAGCCCCAAGAAAAAAGTAAGCTGCCCATGCGATGGTTGCTGCCCATATAAAAAAGACGCCGCTTGCAGGCCCTACTGCCAAAAATGTCGCGACGCCAGCCAAAACGCCAATACTTAAAGAGAGTGCTGTCAGTTTATCCATCGTTTATCTCCAAAAATCACCTCATTGATAGTGTAGGGTTAGATTTCACATTGAGGTGATGCTACGAAATCTAACCGTTGGTAATCAGGCCATCGGGGCAAGCCTGATAGGTTCGAATGTTAGCAGAGATTACAAACCAGAGAAACAATTGCTGAGATAAGGCGTCGTTATCTACAAGCTTTAAGGCAGTCATTCCGATATAAATGCCGGAATCCAGTGATGTGATACACGACGTGTTGCACTTTAAACTTGCGCTTGCATGGGATTGCATGAAACCGCTAGAATCAAGAAAGCCATGATATATGCGGCTTCTAGTGGGTTGGTGGTACGCTTTTTTGACGATAATTTAAACCTAGAGTTAGTGTTTAATTTGCTGATTTTTAAAACAAATATTTTTGTGTGCATTTCTTCTGGTACGCGCCTTGGTACACACAAAATGCGAGTGCTGTTGATATGGTATGACACAACAAAGGGCAATCAAAGCGCGTTAATCGTTATTTTGGGGGTAGGGCTTGCGGCCTTAAAGCAGTCTTGGCATTTTTCCGGTGAATCGGGGGTAAAACTGCCATTGGTTTTATTTTTCGCAACGGTCGGGTAAACCAAGCGGTAATTTTGGAAGGCGAAAAGGGCGGCGGATTTCAAACCGCAACGCTTGCGGGCGTTGGCTATGGTCAACAACGCTTTTTAGGAAAACAAAATGGAAACCAAGAAGACACGCGCCAAAGGTGGGGTAAGAAAACCGTTACCGATTGAGGAACGGGCAAGGAATGTATTCATACGTCTGACCCCCGCCCAATATCAAAAGTTTTTCGAGTTAGGCGGTATTGACTGGCTAAGGCATCAGATCAACATAACCACGCCGTCAGATTGGACAGGCGACAACGCGCCATAACCACCTATCCCATAATATCCCGCCTGTTCACGTAAAATCCCGCATTTATACTGGTTTAACGCTACATAATCGCCGCCACCATGCCTTGTATTTCGTTAAGCCAAGGTTGCCGATCCAGTTGTTCTGTTTTTGGTAATATTATTCTGATACTGCGGGCGGTCATTTGGTATTTTAAGGCCAGCTTAGACTGTGCTAACCCCGCCCTTGAGTCCTGCAATATTTTAATGTCCCGCGCCAGCCTGATTAATTTTGAACACCGTGGGATTTCAAGCCGTGTATAACCAAAATTAAACACCAAGGCTTTGAAGTCATCCATGCCGATTAGATTGGTTAGGCTTCAATGCCCCCCCCGTCACGGTCAAGGCGTCGCCCTTTTTAAGCCGTGCGATTTGTCCGGCGGTGTCATTAAAGGCAATTCCCGTCACCACTATCGGGTTCGGTTCGCCCACCGCAACCGATAACATGAAGTTGCAAAACGGCGTTTGTTTGGAACTGGTGCGTATTTCGGTGTCACGGAACAGTTTGTCGCTTATTAGTGATTCAATCATGGTTAAACCTGTGTGTTGTTTGAGTAAATCTATCGGGATTCTTAACCGTTCTGGTCGGTAAGGCGTTTCATGCTTTGCCACTCTTTCTTTCCCTAGTAGGCTTTATGCTTTCTAAAGTTTGGGTTTTTTAGTGGATGTTGTGGATGTTCCAGCAATGGCGCGGCTTTGAAGGCTAAAAAACCGCATCCACTGCATCCAAACATCCATCAGAAAACATCCAGCATCCATCAAAACATCCACAAAACATCCACTACAAAAACGCTGTAGCCCGCGTATTTACTGACTGCATCCACAACATCCAGTAAAAAACCCAAAAAACTTTTTCTGGATAGGAATTAGGGTAAAAAAACGGCGTGAAATGTCTCACGCCGTGTTTCACTGATGTTTCAGTTGTCCCGTTTTCGGTCTTTGGTAATCCAGTAACCGCGTACCTTGTTTGTCGAACGAACAGGCTGAAAACCCGCCGATTCCAAGAATGCCCGCGCTTGCCTTATGTGTTCTTTGGTGGGCGCATTAATGCCGCATTCAATGACAATCTGGGTGGCTGATAAATGTTCAAACCTCAGATCAACATCAAGCCGCTTGTCGTTCTCTTCGATATTGAACACGTCGGCGATTAACTCACCAATGGGGCTTGCCTCTGAATGTTCGCCGTGGCTGGTTGCCAGCAATATTTCCAGTTCACCGCTGCACCACCACTGATAGCCGTTGATGTACAAATGCCAGACTTGCGCCCAAAGCTGTTGCATGTCCGTCCTGATCGGCAAGCACTGGGACACGGCAAGCGTTAAAAACCGCCGTGAGCCGGTATCGTCAACCAAAAACACTTTAGGGTTCACTGAAGCACAAAAGGACGTTTTGCGCTTAAATGAAGAGTCGGCGCGGTCATAAGGCAGGCGGATACTGTCACGCTCGCTGGACAAAAACGCCTTCAGCCGTGCAATATCTGCCCGCCGAAAGGTGGAATCCAGCTCCCCCAACTCACATATCCAGCAACTGATACACCGCTTTACCGTGTCCTTATCGGCGGGGTCTAAATGCGCCCCGTCCACGCATGGTCTTAGGCAGTAACGATTTAAACCATGTGGTTTTCATCGCCCCTTGACCGCCCTGCAACACCAGCACCAGTTCAAACTTGGCTATGGCTTCGTTTAACGGTGTGCTTCGTGCGCTATCCGCCGCCGCCACGCATTGGATAAGCCACGTCCTCACCGCTAAATCACGGTAATGGTGGTCTTTGTCGTCAACCACCAGTGTATTAAGAAATTCCGGCAACCTGTCTTTACCATCCCACGCCTTGCCTTTGATAAAGTCCAGCACCGGATTGACGCGGTTCTGTTCCAACAAGGCAGGGACTAGATCGGCACACGACAGCGGCGCGTCATTCAAAGCCAGCAAGCTCCTGATTTGCGAAAAGGTAGAGTTTTCGCTCAGGTCGTTGTCGTCAATGCTGTGGTTATCAATCGCCACCGTCTGTTTTTTCAGGATTTCGTCATACTGGCAGGTGATGCCGTACCGCTCAAAAACGTGCTTCAGGTTGGCAATCGTGGCCTTTATCCGCCCTTTTTCGGCAGTGTGAGGGAAGGAATCAAGGGGCAATTGCGCGTTGAAGTCCGTTGTTGTTTTGCCGTTCATCCTACCCCCTTTAACACGGCAACATGGCGGGTAGTCAAATAATCCAGCAAACAGGACAATTCATCGCGGTTTACCATGTGCAAATCGTCACAGGGAATCATCAAGTCGGCGATTGCCGATAAACAGCATTGCAGGGTGTGCAGTTCGTCCAACTGCTCAAGGGATAGGGTTATTGGGTTGGCACTCATTGCGCCGCCCCTTCTGCCAAAGCATGGGCAAAGTCGGCAAGGGCCAGGGCATCTTGCAGGACGCGGCGTAAATCGCCAGGCACACACGCGGCATTGTACGGGTCGATGGGGTTTGCCATATCGACGAACAAAACGCCGTAACTGACGCTTAGCATGGTGTATAGTTTCGCCAATTGGGTCAGCTTGTCAGGGCTTGTGGTCGGGGCTTTGTGGGCAGTGTTGTGGTCGGGCGCGGCTTGGCCTTGGATAGCCGGATTTGTGGCGTGATTTTTCATAGCGGTGCCCTTTGTAGAAGGGATAAGCCGCCGCCCATTGGCTTCAATCGTTGGGCGGTGGAATGTGTCAAGTTGAAGCTACCGGCAAAGGCACCGGCCAGCCGTTTAACGGGCTGCTCAACACATCCCACCATAATGAAAAACGCACGGCAAAACGCCGCCCGTGTTTTTGATGGGTACAAAAAAGCCGCTTGTAATCGCGGCCTGTTGTGGCCTTTATTCGGGGCTTCAATCCCGTCCTTCGTTTTTTGCGAAGGCGGGCAAAGGATACGGCGGGTGTGGTTGGGTGTCAATGGATGTATAATTGTCATGTTCATTTCGTCCGGTGAACGTCAAAGTCAAAAGAAAAGTGCCTGTTAAATCGTGGTGGATTTAACAGGCTTTTTTTGCCTGATGGTTTGGGCGGGTTCGCTGGGTGTCCAGCCGTCAGGCACGGAATAACGGGCAAGGCCGTTGCCTTTGTCCTGATCGGTATGGACAGGCCAGCCGTTATCACGCAAGCGTTTGATGATGGCGGACAGCCGCGTGATGCAATGCTGGTTGAAGCCCGTCACGGAATCAACGGGCTTTCCTGTGAGAAGATCGGCCTTGATTTTGTCCTGTTGGGTTTGTCGGGTGGTTGGCTTCATGGGTTGGTCAAGGTAGGCGAATGGGCCGCCGTTTTTGGCGTTCAACTTCTCAAGCAATTCTTGCCGCGCCTGTTCAATGCCAATAGCGTCGATTTGCCGCCAGTGCCTGACGATTTCAGCAATGGGCATACCCCCCAAGGCCAGCAACGGGGCGTAGTTGTCTTGTAGGGGCTTGCCTATGCGCTGTAATGCCGAAGTGGATAACGTCACGCCGTGTGCTTGGCTTAACCATTCGCTGATGGCGTGGTAACGCTCACGCGCCAAAAGCTTGCCTATAAGCGCGTTTTTGACGGGGGCGGGTAGTGTGTTTATAACGGCTGGTCTTGGCATTACGCGGCCTCCTTGCTTTCCAGCCATGCCAGCACGGCATCGGCTTTCCAGACGGTGACCTTATCGGATAGCTTGATGGGTTTTGGAAATTTGCCTGCTCTGACAAGCCGCCAGATTGTGCTTTTGGACATGCCTAGACGCGGGGCAAGGGTGGACACGCGCAAGTTTGCGCCAGCTTTTAGGGGGTCTTGGGTGGTGGGGGATTGTGGGGGTTTTGTTTTTGACATGTTTCACCTGTGGTTTAGCGTTAAGTGCTTTCGGGTGCAATTAAACAGCACCGTGAAACGCTAAAACAGGTGTAACAGTTGGGTGGGTTTGCAGGAAAAGGGGTGGTTGGGTTCTCTCTAAGCCGCGTCTTTTCTGGTTTCTAGTGGTGGTTAGGTTTTTTTAATCCGTAGATGGTGCGCCGCCGTTTCTGTCTGGATTCAGCATAATAGCAATGCGTTCTCTGGCTTCTTTTGGTAGGTGGTTTTTGTGATGTTTTTCAAGCCAATCAATTATCAGTTTCTTTCGGCTTCCGGTTTTTTGCTTTGGTGGGTTGCTTGATAGCACTTGCTCCCATGCCTCAATGGCAATACTCAACTCACGGCTAAACATTGGGTGGGATTCAGCAAGATAGGCGGGTTTTGCATCCGATAAAACTCCAGTTACTTGGTCGATGGCTTCTACCTCCGTTACTGGATTATTACTTAACAGATCGGCAAAAAGATACTCAGGGTAGCCTTTAAGAACGGCAAATTCCGCCACCTCTTTAAGCGTCAAGCACCATGATAAATCGGGTGTTTCATGAATAACAATTTTGCCAAGGTCTTCCTTGCCAAAAACATGTATTTTTTTATTTTCGGCATCTTTTGTGTGGTGTGTGGAGGTTATTATTCCGGCTCTTGGTGGCGGTTGGAACGCGCTGTATTTTGTCCGTGTCAGCGTGTGTCTAGGGTCTACTTCGTGGTTTAGAAAAGCATCGGAAAATAAGCCAGACGAATATGTTAGAAGACATGACTTTTTGCTAGGGTCGATAATACTGCCAATTAAAAAGGCGGCCTCAAAAAGATTGACATAGGCTTTTTGGTTTAATGCTTGCAGGTCAATAGGGTTTTCAAGAAAATCATTAAATAAGCCCTGCATCGAATCAAAGAAGTGTGACTCTATTACTTGCCGTGTTTTGTCATCAATATCCCCTGATTTCATCTTTGCAGACAATGAGTGAATGACTTCATGGACGCGCTTAAATTCTTCGAGGTCTTGTTCTGTAGGCGTGTATTTGTAATTTGTAAAATCCGGCAACTCTTCCATAACCATCCTTTCAATGATTGCCTTTTCAAATAGGAAAACCGCGCCAGTGGGTGAAAGGTGGCCCACGTTTGCCCCGTCGGGCTAGGTGCGGTTTATTCGGGTGGATCGGGGGTTATCCCGCGTGTGTTTCCAATCGTGCTATGGGTTTTCTTGGCTTTTGCCGTGCTTGCCATAGGTTATAGTTTGCTTGCAGGTGTAACCAGCTTTCCACGCTGCCTCCTAAAGCGTCAGCAAGCCGTAACGCCATTTCAGGCGATAGGGCGGCGCGTCCGTTCAGTACCCGCGATAACGCCGCTATTCCGAGCGACGACACCTTGCGGCGATTTTTCCGCGCCATTGACACGACGCAGTTCCAGCGCTTGTTTGTAGAATGGATTCAGGTTTGGTTGAGCCCTGAAGTGGCGGGTAAGGTGGTGG
>JAUYEP010000016.1 GCA_030689765.1 Methylovulum sp. | reverse complement strand
GGGCACAAGCGCCGGAAACGACCGTCCTTCGCTACGCTTTGGACGATCTTATTCCGGCCTACGTATTAATGCAGGTTAAAACCGCTGTATCCGCACCTACAGCTAACAAAACGTTATTAACCTAATCTGAAAACGCTGTATGTTATTACAGGATTATGCAGAAACAAAACAAAACTAAGTTTATGTTTTTAAATAATATATAAGGTACGCTGCGTGTACCTTTTTGAAGGTTAAGTAAGATTTGGAAATGGTACGCACAGCGTACCCTACACTATGAACTATTTAAAAACATTGCTAATCGGCTGTTTAATCAGCACCACGGCTTATGCCGCACCGCCAACCGAGCCACTCACATTGCAGCAAGCGATTGATTACGCGCTGGCTAACAATCCTGAGCTGAACATCATGCAGTCCAGGATCGGGCAAGCGCAAAACCAATTGGGATTGGCGATGGCTACATTTTACCCGCAGATAAAAGTCGGCCTGTCCTACCAGCACAGCAATAATCCGGCGGAAGCGTTTGCCATGGTCATCGCGCAGCGGCGGCTGGATTTTACGGGTACGGATTTCAACCATCCGGGCGGGGTTGATAATTACCGCCCGCAAATAACCGCCAGTTATTCGCTGTATCGTGGCGGGCAGGACACTCATCAAGCCCAAGCCGCTAAATTGGACATCGAAACTTCGGAATTGGAAAAATCGGCTGTGCGCAACCGTTTGGTAAACCACATCACCGCCGCTTATTACGGCCACAGCGCCGCAACCGATGCCCATACTATCAGCCAACGTTCGGTTGCCGCCGTGCAAAGCGAGCTGCAGCAATCAGAGACCCGCTATCAAGCCGGAACGGTGTTGAAATCTGATGTGTTGTCATTGCAAGTGCAAGTGGCGGAAGCGAAAGAAGCACAAATCCAAACCGCCAATGCCATCGAAATGGCAAACACCCTACTGAAAACCTTGCTGGGCCTATCTGCTGATGAACCTTTGCCGATCAAGGAAACCTTGGCGCAGGCATTACCGAAGACTCCGGCAAAGTTTTCAACCTTGTTAACGCAAGCTTTGGCGCAACATCCCGAATTGCAGGCCGCTGAAAAGCGTGTCGCCATTGCGAAGCAACAGCTCGCCGCTGCCAAAGGTGCCTATCTGCCCCGCGCCGATGCTTACGTCAGCTACGGTTCCAACAGCAACAACCTGGATTTTGACACGAGCCGCGATAACGTCAGCGCGGGTGTGCAAGTGGAAGTGGATGTGTTCAACGGCTTTGCCACGCAGGAGAAAGTCAGGAAAGCTGGGCATGAACTGACCGCCGCGCAAGAAGCCGCACGGCAAGGCCGGTTGCAAATCGAAAACGAGCTGAAATCGGCGCAATTAAAATTACTGGAAGCTTTGAACCGCGCTGACGTGGCGGCAGTATCCGTACAAGCCGCCGAAGAAGCATTACGCTTGGTCAATGAGCAACGCCAAGCGGGTGTAGTGACAGTGACCCGCTACATCGAAGCGGAAGTGGCGCGTGATAAGGCGCATACGCGGCAAATCAGTGCCCGTTTCGATGCTTTGCGGGCGGAAGCGGAATTGAAACAGGCGACGGGTGGGTTTTAAAAACCACGAAGGACACGAAAAAAACGAAGTTTTTTATCGTTCCCACGCAGAGCGTCACTGCCCACAGTTAAGAAATAAGGAGTAAAAAAACATGTTTTTTTACTCCTTTAATCAGCGGATTTCGGAGTACAAACCTAGGTTTGTACTCCAGTCTTGGATAGCTTAACTGTGGGCAGTGACGCTCTGCGTGGGAACGATAACTATTGAAACAGATAGGACAAGTTCCCATGACCGACCAAACTACATCATTCACCCTGCCTAAATGGCTAATCCCCACTGCCGCAATCACCGGATTATTATTGGTAATCCTGTTCGCGCTAGGCTTTCTGGGTGGCGGCGATAAAATCGAACCCGGCACAACGGAAACAGCCGGACAAACCCTGCCCGATGGTGCAGCTACGCTGACCGTCACCCGCCAAGCGGCAGCCAACGCCTTATCCTGGCAAGGTACGGTGCGCTCACGGCTGGCGGTGAAAATCGCGCCGAAACTGAACGCCCGCATTGTGGAAATCCCCGTGCATCCCGGCGAACGCGTGAAAAAAGGCGCCGTACTGGCAAGGCTTGATGACCGTGACCTACGCGCCGCCAGCAATGCCGCCCAAGCCGCGCAAGCCGCCGCTGGGGCAGGGGCCGCCCAGGCCCAGGCGGAAGAAAAACGCATCATTGATTTATATGGCAAACAAGCGGCGACACGGCAGAATTACGATGCCGTGCTGGCACAAGCCAGGGCGGCGCGGGCAATGGCGAACCAAGCCGCAAGTGCCGCACAACAAAGCCAAGTCATGCTCGGCGAAAATGTTTTGTACGCCCCATTTGACGGCATTATCGGGGAACGTTTACAGGAACCTGGCGATATGGGCTTGCCGAACCAGCCGATTATGACGCTGCTCAAACCTGATGACTTGCGTCTGGAAGCGGCAATTTCCAGTCATTGCGCCGAAGCCATCAAACTGGGCATGAGCGTGACGGTACGCATAGACACATTGCACCAGAGCTTGGCAGGAAAAGTGGACGAAATCGCACCGGAAACCGATCCGCAAACCCGCAGCCAAGCCATAAAAATAAGTCTGCCAAAAACTCAAGGTTTGCAACACGGTCAGTTCGGCTGGCTGGCGCTGGCTTGCGAAGCCCAAGGGACAGAACAAGCCCAAGCCTTATTGGTTCCGGCTACTGCAATACTGCATTACGGGCAATTAGAGGCAGTCAAAGTCGTTGATGGCAAACAACTGCACATCCGCCATATCCGCACCGGCAAATCATACGGCGAACAAGTCGAAGTCTTGTCCGGTTTGCACGAAGGCGAAACTATTTTGGCGAACAGCGGGTTGCAGCCATGAAGCCAGTGGAAACCAAAAAAGACAGCCTGACAGTCGCCATTGTCCGCCTGTTCACCACCTCGCATCTGTCGTTGCTGTTCCTGATCATTTCTTTGCTGGCAGGGGCGGCGGCGTTGATGCTGACCCCGCGCGAAGAAGACCCGCAAATTATCGTGCCGGTCATGGATGTGTTCGTTCAAGTGCCGGGCGCGTCCGCCGAGGAAGTCGAGAAACAAGTCACGACGCCGCTGGAAGTTTTGCTTAGGCAAATTCAAGGCGTGGAATATGTTTATTCGGCTTCGCGCCCAGGCGAAGCCGTAGTTACGGTGCGTTATTCCGTTGGCGAAAATCTGGAAAACAGCCTCATCAAAACCCGCGACAAACTGCTGGCAAATGAAGACATTATTCCGCCCAGTGTCAGTAATTGGCTGGTCAAACCGGTGGAAATTGATGATGTGCCGATTTTAATGCTCAGTTTGTCGCCGCAAAGCCCTGACATGGAGGCAATGGATTTGCGCCGCATCGCTGATGAACTGGTCGAGCGCTTGCGTGAAGTGGACAATGTCGGCAAAAGCTGGGTGGTCGGAGGCAGCCCACGGCGGATTTCTGTCTATCCCGAGCCTGCCAAATTACAGGCGGGCAACATCACTTTACTGGACATCCAACAAGCGTTGACGCAAAACAACGTTAATCTGCAAATCGGCAAGCTCACCGGACAAAACAAAGAAATCGTGCTGGAAGCGGGGCCTTATTATCAAACCGCCGAACAAGTCGGCGCGACGGTGCTGAAATCCGTCAACGGTGGTTTGTTGTATTTGCGTGATGTCGCGAAGATTATCGACGGTGCGGCGGATACTGAATATTACACGCGCATCGGTTTTGGCCCTGCCGTGTCACAGATGCAATCCGTTGGCAAAACGGATAGCAAGCTACCCGTCGCAGGCGAAGAGCGCCCGATGACCACCATTGCGATAGCGAAACGCAGAGGCAGCAATGCCGTCAGTGTTGCCGAACACGTGTTGGCAGTCACTGAACAACTTAAAGGCAGTTTAATTCCTGAAGACGTGCTGTTGACCGTGACGCGCAATTACGGCGAAACCGCCGACCATAAAGTCAACGAGCTGGTCATGCACTTGTCGATTGCGATACTGACCATCATCGTCTTGCTGGCCTTGTCGCTAGGTTTTAAAGAATCGCTGATCGTGTCCCTGGCCGTGCCGATGACCTTCGCCGTGACTTTGCTGTGCGATTATCTGTTCGGCTACACTATCAACCGCGTGACCTTGTTCGCGTTGATCCTGTCGCTGGGTTTGCTGGTCGATGACCCCATCGTCGATGTCGAAAACATCCATCGCCACTATAAAATGCGCAAAGAACCGCCGCTGCAAGCCTTGTTGAGCGCAGTCGATGAAATCCGCCCGCCGACTATTTTGGCGACCTTCGCGGTCATCATGTCCTTCGTGCCGATGTTTTTCATCACCGGCATGATGGGGCCATACATGGCGCCGATGGCGTTCAACGTGCCGATTGCCATGTTGATGTCGCTGGTGATTGCGTTCACCGTCACGCCGTGGGCAAGTTTCAAGCTGCTGAAAGGCGATTACGGCAAAGGTCATGGTAAAGCGTTTGAATTGAAAGAAACACGCGGTTTCAAAATTTACCAGGCGATAGTCGCGCCATTGCTCGCGAGCAAAGCAAAGGCGTGGCTGTTTTTGCTGGCGGTCATGATCGCTTTCGTCGCGTCGGCAATGATGGCGGTGACACGGGTGGTGCCGTTGAAATTGCTGCCGTTCGACAATAAAAACGAATTGCAGCTGATCATCGACATGCCCAAAGGCAGCTCACTGGAAGCCACCGATGAAGTCGCGGCGGCTTTGGGGCATTATCTTGCCACCGTCAACGAA
>JAUYEP010000011.1 GCA_030689765.1 Methylovulum sp. | reverse complement strand
GCTGATTTCTGTCACGATATTATTGCCTTTTAAGTTTTATTATGTTTACCCAGGCAAAATCACCATAGGTAACGTCAGCACATCAAGTGCCGCAACCGCATAAGCAAAGGCAATTACCATGCCACATAAAAAGCCTTGTTATTGCTGCTTTAGACAAGTTATTGTTGTTTTATTAACATCACTTTTGGTTGTTTAATTAACATCAACGTTATCACTATGACGACAAGTCTATTTTCCCGCTCGTTAATTTCAATTGTTTCTGACTTATCCACGAACATATCAGCAGAACAACGTTACCAACACTTGTTAGCGCATGTATGCCGTATTTTTCCATGTGATTCGTCCGCGTTGCTCAAATATGAAAACCCTTGCCTGATTCCGCTGGCTGTCAATGGCTTATCGGAAGATACCTTGGGGCGGCGTTTTGTCGTCAGCGAGCATCCCCGCCTGGCACTGATTTTGGCATCTGACCAACCGGTGCGCTTTGCTGCCGATTCCACTCTGCCCGATCCCTACGATGGCCTCATTGAATCTGATAGCAAGCAACTGTTAGTGCATGATTGCCTGGGCGTTACGCTAGTTATCGACGGCGTGCCGTGGGGCGTCCTCACACTTGACGCACTGAATCCCGGCATGTTTGACAATATCGACCCGATGCAGCTCAACACTTTTATCAGCCTGGCTGCCGCCACCGTCAAGGCGGCTGGGCTCATTGCCTCGTTAGAACAGCGGGCACGCTATGTGACCCAAACCTATTGTAAAGAAAATACCGACCATGACATGATCGGCGAAAGCGATTGCATGCGGAAACTGCGTAACGAGATTTCTATCGTCGCCCCTTCGGGGCTGGCGGTTTTAATTTTGGGTGAAACGGGGGTGGGTAAAGAACTGGTTGCCCGGCGCATCCATCTGGAATCGGGCCGGGCGGATCAAATCATGGTGTACGTCAATTGCGCGGCATTACCTGAGAGCATTGCCGAGAGCGAATTATTTGGCCATAGCAAAGGGGCATTTTCTGGCGCCATCAATGACCGGACGGGCAAGTTTGAGCTGGCTAACGGCGGCACGCTTTTTCTGGATGAAATCGGCGAATTGCCGATTTCCATCCAGGCTAAATTATTGCGCACCTTGCAAAACGGCGAGATACAGCGGGTAGGCAGTGACCGGCACATCAAAGTTAATGTGCGGATCATTGCCGCAACCAACCGCAATCTCCAGCAGGAAGTCGCGGAGGGGCTTTTTCGTCCGGACCTTTATCATCGTCTGGCGGTGTATCCGATACACGTTCCGGCTTTGCGGGAACGGGGGAAAGACGTTTTATCGCTGGCGGGCGCTTTTCTGGAAATAAACCAGCACCGCCTGGGAATTAAAAAATTGCGGCTAGATCAGGATGCCAAAAAAGCCTTACTGGATTACCACTGGCCGGGCAACATTCGGGAGCTGGAGCATTTGCTCTGCAGGGCAGCGCTAAAATCAGCAACCCCTGAAAATCGACTAGCGGATTTTATAACGATTTCCCTAGCCTATCTGGATATCGTGCCAGAGCAGCCGTTGAATTTTTCACAGATCAATACCTTGCCAGATTCATCGGCAACTTCATCCCTACCCATAGATTTTAAAAACGCAGTTGATGAATTCCAGCGCCAACTTATTCAGCAACATCTAGCAGCAAATCAGGGTAACAGGGCTGCTACGGCACGGATGCTAGGATTGGACCGGGGTAATTTTCATCGCTTGCTAAAACGACTGGAGGTTGGGGGCGAAACCTAATTGTCCCCCGTCATCTATTTTGCCCCTCGGCATAGACACAAGACCTGCGTCCCTACCTACTAGAGACTGTGAAAGTATTCGACATAAAGCTGATAACCATGAAGGACACGAACGACTGCATGGATGCAGGAGGTATACCCTCTGGGGCACAAGGGGCAACGCAGGAGCAGTTGCGAAGAGCACGAAGTTTTAATATGTTGATCGTGTGATTATTTTCTTCGTGTCCTTCGTGATCTTCGTGGTGAATAATGTATATTCACGAATACTTTCACAGTCTCACTATTTAAGCGACCCTGTCAGCAGGCTCAAGACCTGCAAAGAATGCCGAGATATTCTGCAACACACGGTTTCCCATAGCAGCCCGCGTTTCTTCACTGGCACTACCAATATGGGGTAGCAGCGTCACATTATCGAGCTCCAGGAAGCCTGGGTTGATGTTTGGCTCGCCTTCGTAAACATCCAGTCCGGCACCGGCTATCCAGCCTGCTTTGAGCGCTTTAATCAGCGCATGACTATCGACGACATCGCCACGCGCGGTGTTGATTAAATGCGCCGATGGACGCATTAATTTCAATCGTTGTCCGTTGATTAAGTGTTTGGTGGCAGGGCCACCCGGGCAATGCAACGAGACAAAATGCGCTTCCGACAAGAGTTCTTCGACGGTTTCACAGCGTACTGCCTGTAATTCATCGACTATCGCTTGTTCAGGCGCAGACGGCACATAAAACAGGATTTTCATACCGAAACCGTGATGGGCTTTTCTCGCCATCGCCTGGGCAATACGGCCAAAACCGATGAGCCCCAAGGTTTTTCCGGTCACTTTTTGACCCACTAACTGCGTAGGCCCCCAGCCCGTCCATTGCCCGCTAAGTATCATGCGCTCGGCTTCGGAGGCGCGGCGTGCCGACATCAACAGCAATAGCATGGCAATATCGGCGGTGCAGTCGGTCAACACATGCGGCGTGTTGGTAACGACCAAACCGTGTCCCTTCGCGGCATTGATGTCGATATTATTGTAACCGACGCCAAAATTGCCGATGATTTTAACGCGACGGTTGTCTACGCCGATGATGTCGGCGGTAATCGTGTCGGTGACCGTCGGCAACAGCGCATCGGCAGTTTGCATCGCGAGCTTTAACGCATCTGCGTTCATCGGGATGTCAGACTCGTTTAGCTGCACATCGTAAAGGGCTTTAAGTTGGGATTCGACTTCGGCAGGCCAGCAGCGGGTAACGATGACTTTGGGTTTGTTCATAGACTAGATTCCACGCGATGGTAAGTTGGGTTAAGACAGTAGGCGGGGCTTCAGGGCAAGCGCATATAAAATTTTAGCCTTTAAAATCAATTGGATAAAATCACAAAAAAGCCTAAATAAATTGACTTTTAAATGTAACTGATTGATTGTCTGTTAATTTAAAAAGTCAAATGCGTTTGCCCTGGGCGGGGCTTTAGCCGCGACAATCGCGGCT
>JAUYEP010000002.1 GCA_030689765.1 Methylovulum sp. | reverse complement strand
CTCAGTGCCGTTGTCAGTTCTTTCAGATAGCCCGCTGTATCTAAGGCGAGTTGCTCACTTTCGATGACGCAGGGGCCTGCGATTAAAAATAAGGGTTGATTTAAGCCAACTTCAAAGCCACATAATTGCATGAATATTCTCGTTTTTATTTAAGTGGTAATAAATTTGCCAACAGGGTTTCCGGCGCAATATCTTGTTCGTTAGGCCATGTTATCGCGCCGAATAAAATATCCACTTGATTAAAATAATGGATATTTTTTAATTCACGGAACATACCCGACTCCAGATAAGGTTTGACATCAAAAATGCCGCATCGCCCATCGGCAATTTCAATATAAAGCCGATAATCCGTTAAGGGTTTTACTGTTTTAACGTCCCAATACATTAGGCTTACAGGGGATTAATTTTATAAGGCTTTTCGCCTTCGACAGCCAATTCCCAATCAGCCATTAACTCATCACGGTGCAATTCAATCCATGCTTGTACAAGGCGCAACTGCTTGCGCGGCAACTGCCCTGCTAAAATATCACCTTCATCAATTGAAATAGAGGCCTCGAATTCAGAATATTTAGCATGGATGTGAGGTGTATTATGATGCTGGTTATCCATTAGGTATAAGCGAATGATAATCCCGTAAAACATGGAAATAACAGGCATGTCAGCTCTCGAATGACGACGGATCTAAACCCACTTCAAAGCCACATAGCTTCATTTTGTTGTTTCCTCTTTATGTTGGGACGCGGCAACGACAAAACCGGAGAATAACGGATGCCCTTTTCTCGGTGTTGAGGTGAATTCAGGGTGAAACTGGCAGGCCAAAAACCACGGATGATCAGGTATTTCAATAACCTCAACTAACCGTCCATCGATGGATTTTCCGGAAAAGCGCATACCCGCCTGTTCCAGTTTTTCAAAATACTGGTTATTAAATTCGTAACGATGGCGATGCCGTTCAGTGATGACATCCTTTTTATACAATTCAAACGCCAGTGAATTGGGTTGCAAACGGCATTGTTGGCCACCCAGACGCATCGAGCCACCCAAGTCGGAATTTTCATCACGCGTTTCCAGTTGGCCGCTTCCTGCCATCCATTCGGTAATCAAACCAATCACCGGATGCGGCGATTTGGGCAAAAACTCGGTGCTGTGCGCGCCTTCCAAGCCAGCGACATCGCGGGCAAATTCAATTACTGCCGCCTGCATACCCAGACAGATGCCCAGATAAGGGATTTTGTTTTCACGCGCATAACGCACGGTGGCAATTTTGCCTTCTACGCCGCGTTCACCAAATCCGCCGGGGACCAGAATGGCATCGACCTCTTTAAGCCTTGCAACGCCTTCATCTTCAATGACTTCCGAATCTATATAAGCAATATTGACCTTCGTGCGTGTGCGGATACCGGCATGGATTAACGCTTCGTTAAGCGATTTATACGCATCGGAATGATCGACATATTTACCGACGATAGCGACCGTTACGGTTTTGACGGGATTGCCCAAGGCCTCGATCACATTTTTCCATTCGGTCAAATCAGCGGGGGGCACGTCCAGACGCAAGCGTTTGACAACAATATCATCCAGACCCTGCTCATGCAGCAACAGCGGGATACGATAAATGGAATCAGCATCGACGGCAGAAATGACCGCTTTTTCTTCGACATTGGTAAACAACGCTATTTTGCGCCGTTCACTAACTGGCACGGGCTGTTCAGAGCGGCAGATCAGGATGTCCGGCTGGATACCGATGCTGCGTAACTCTTTAACCGAATGCTGGGTGGGTTTGGTTTTGATTTCTCCGGCAGAACGGATATAAGGCACCAGGGTTAAGTGGATAAACAGCGACCTGTCAACGCCCAGTTCAAAACGCATTTGCCGGATGGCTTCGAGAAACGGCAGTGATTCAATATCGCCGACGGTGCCGCCGACTTCAATCAATGCCACATCCATGCCTTCGGCGCTTTGATAGATGCGGGTTTTAATTTCATCAGTAATATGCGGGATAACCTGAACCGTCGCGCCCAGATATTCACCTTTACGCTCACGCCGCAGCACACTGTCATAAACCTGACCGGTGGTGAAATTGTTTTTCTTGGACATGGTGGTTTTAAGAAACCGCTCATAATGGCCTAAGTCCAGATCGGTTTCAGTGCCATCTTCGGTGACAAACACTTCGCCATGCTGGAACGGGCTCATCGTGCCCGGATCGACATTGATGTAAGGGTCAAGTTTGGTCATCGTCACTTTAAGGCCACGGGCTTCCAAAATGGCGGCTAACGAAGAAGCGGCAATGCCTTTGCCTAGCGAGGATACAACGCCGCCGGTAATGAAAATGTATTTTGTCATGTAGATGTTATGGGCTTGGGGAAATAGCGGATGCCCTATTGTTAAATCGAGCTTGGAAAATCCGGTGCATTTTAATCGACAATACAAAATCCGTCATGGTGTTTCGGGGTTTAACCTTAAATGTTTGCTGTCGTGTTCCTGCCCGATGGATACTGGCTATCAACGACGACAGAATAACCCCGATGTTTTTGGTTAAGCCCAACCTTACTTTTTTTGGAACTTTGATGCTGCGGCATCCGCCTTGATTTTATCAAGGGTCACTTTTAATTTTGCTTGCTCTGTATTTGCCGCTTTGGCAATCGCTTCGTTGTCGGCATTCGCTTCATTGACCAGGCAAGCCATATAAGCCTGGGCAAGTTGTTGCCATCCGTTCACCTTCTTAACGCTTTCGTTATAGGCGTCTAGAGTGCCCGTTGTTTCAAGAACCGGCGGCTCAGGGATAGGTTCGCATCCGGGCGACCATTGGCCGTCGTTGAGTGTACCGGCATTAACAGCAGCAGTGTTGCTTAACAGGATAATTAAAGGGAACAATCTGGTGTGTAACATACGAAGCCTCATATTTTAGTGGTTTTAAGTTAGTGTGCAGCCAGCAGGCTTTAGATGATACCCAAAAACATCAGTGTCTCTTGTCCCCAGTAATTGTTTCAGCCTATTGCTATTTTTCCAAATTGGCATAACACCATGGCAAACAATCCTTGCCCTCTTTACTGGCGACGCTCATTTTGCCCGCCTACGCTGGAAATGGACGGCAAGTTTCGCCTGCTTCCTCAGAAACTGCCTCGGCAATTGCTCCTGCGTCGCCTAAAGTGCCTACTATTTGGTGCGCTACCTTCTGCATTCTTGCAAGTCCCCGTTCGCGCAGGCGTTTGTTCGATAACATGAAGGCACTGACAACCTACTGGTGCTTTGATAGCTGGGGGCATCTGCTTAATTTCATGTTGGAAGGCTGATCGTATAAGCCGAAAAGCCCAATTGTTCGACCTCCCAAACCTGAAATAGGATAGGTTCTGGTCATAGATGGGAATTACTGCCAAACAGCATGATACGGCTATACTGTCCAACGACTTTATTCGGAGCCTTTCCATGCCAAGCAACAGCGATCTTAACGCCATCTCCCGTCAATGGGAAATATTGAAATTGTTAGTACGCACTAAATCGCCCGGCATAGAAGCTAAAGTCGTGGTAGAGCAATGGCATGATCTCGGTTTTGACATTAAAAAACGCACGGTCGAACGCGATTTAAAGGCGTTAGAACAAATCTTCAAAATCAATTGCAACGACAAAGGCACGCCTTGCGGTTGGGGGAGCTTTTCGATTTTGGCCAACATCCTCGCGGTGCGGGCATAAACCTTATGGCAATAGGACTCGCTGATGCCAAAGACCGCCGCCAAGTTCATCAGGCCCCAGATAGTGGCGGAGGTATAGTGAAGGGTTAACAGCAGATGGCCTTCCAAGGCCAGCTTAGAGCCTTTCCGGCCTCGTCTTGTCAGCGGGTTGGGGGCTTTTTGCCCGTTAAGGTAAGCAGCCAGTTTCCCGTTGAGGTGTAGGAAATTTTCTGTTGACAAACCGACGGGGTATTTGAATTCTTCGGGGTTGTCCGTGGGCAGTTGGGCATACTCGACTCCTGTCTCGCAACGGACGAAGCATTTACAAGCCGGTGCATTGAGTCGGTGGACTGGCGAAGCTCGGCGGCATATTTTTACGCCGATAAATGACCGTTAGTTTACCGGCTTTTTTGCGTCTGTTTTCAAGCATCCCTATCGTGTACCATGTGAGCTAAAACCACGCCAACAGGTAGAAACTTTTTATGACAACGATAACTTTTGACACCCACGAATTTGTAACCGAATTGAAGCAAGCGGGATTAAGTGAGTCACAGGCGGAAGTGATTACTAAGCTGCATAGACAAGCCACCAATGCAGCTATTGATTACGTTAAGCAAGAACATAACTTGGACAACATTGTCACCAATAAGGACTTGGACGCACGGATAAAAGAAACCGAATTAAAAATAGAGTTGGTTAAGTCTGAATTGAAGCGTGACATTGAAACCGTCAGAAAAGAGATCGCCGAAACTAAAGCGGACTTGGTGCGTTGGGTTGTTGGCGTGGGATTGTTGCAGATAACGATTATTGCCGGGTTGCTATTGAAGATCGCGGGAACTATTTAAAACGTGGATTCAACTTCGAAGTGCAATCCTAGTTATCATGCGGCCTCTTGCTCTGCTTCAGCAAAAAACACCTCATGTAGATACGCTCATGGCTAATAGCAATGCCCTGAGTGGCTTTTAACCACCCTGATATTTGCCCAGGACTCTAATCCAGCGCGATCTTGGCTTCAATCAGGAGGATAACGTCTTCCATCATTTTCAGCGCCTTGGCAGCCTGCGTCCTACGCTTGTCCGCTTTGATCTGCGCCTGTTTTGGACGGTAAAGCGTCTGGACAAACCAATCATGTTGAACGATGGGACAGCACGCTTCGCCAATGGCTATCTCGCTATACCCGTAAAACGTTGTCTTGTTCAAAGTCCGATGAATACCATGCTTGGGTCACCCATCTTTTTATCCGAAAATATAACCTGACTCCATCACTTTGATTTTTACCACTACCCAAAGTCGATAGCTAGTTTTGGATGTAACCACGTTCCTTGTTCTTCAGGTGTCCCGCCCTGAACAACTTTAACTAATTGATTTTCTTCCGTTAGGAATATTCTCCTAACGGCATCAATATATTCTTTTGTACGAGATGTTTTCAGGTAATCTTTCGGCAGCTTGTTGAATTTTCCAGCAATTGCAGCCGCATTAATAAAAGCGTCTGATTGAAAGAAAACGGGCTTGTTGTTGTATTCGATGGTTATGATTTGAGTAGTCATGTGACTGTCTCCTTTATGTTTTACGATTAAACAATGGGTGATCGGGGTCTCGTAACTGCATAAAGACAGCCAGGCCTATTCCCCTTGCGGGTATTGTATTAGCCTAACCCCGATCATTAATCTGAACCATATTGTTGATTACAACAACATGGTTGAAAAATGGGGTAGTGGGTTAAACCTGTAATCATATAAAAATATTGCGCCCGAACTCGACTTTGTTAATGAGCAATCCGATGACC
>JAUYEP010000001.1 GCA_030689765.1 Methylovulum sp. | reverse complement strand
GGTCATGATTGTGGCACATCAAGCGGATTAATTATGACGCCCATTATAGAGGGTGGTGATGTTGTTGAGCCGCTATCCGAGCGTGTATTGGGGCGGGTTGCTGCGCATGACATAATGGATCCAAGTAGAGAGAAGGTGGTTGTGCCGGCCGGCACCTTGTTGGATGAACATTGGGTTTCAGTACTTGATGAGCATGGCATTGATCAGATATTGGTCCGATCCATTATAACCTGTGAAAATAGGCATGGTGTTTGTGTTGCTTGTTACGGGCGTGATTTGGGGCGTGGCCATCTGGTTAATATTGGTGAAGCGGTCGGCGTCATCGCTGCACAGTCAATTGGTGAGCCAGGTACGCAATTGACTATGCGTACTTTCCACATTGGTGGCGCAGCTTCGAGATCAGCAGCCATCAGCAATGTGCAAGTTAAGTCAGCGGGCACGATTCGCCTTAGTAATCTGAAGTCGGTAAGCAATCGTGAAGGGCATCTGGTTGCGGTTTCAAGATCGGGTGAAGTGGGTGTGGTGGATGATTACGGTCGTGAAAGGGAACGTTATAAAATTCCTTACGGCGCGGTACTTTCAGTGCAGGAAGGTAGCAAAATCAACGCCGGTGACATTATTGTGACATGGGATCCTTTCACGCATCCGGTTATTACAGAAGTTGATGGTGTTGTTGAATTGGTCCACTTTGTTGATGGCGTTACCGTTCAAAAGCAATCGGATGAAGTCACAGGATTGAGTTCATTGGTTGTTACTGACCCAAAACAGCGTGGCAGTGCCGGTAAAGAGTTGCGGCCAATGGTTAGGTTGCTTGATGGCGAAGGTAATGGCATTTATCTGCCAGGTACAGAAATTCCGGCGCAATACTTCCTGCCTGCAGGTGCTATTGCTGGCATCAAAGATGGTGGTGAGGTAAAGGTAGGTGATGTTCTTGCGAGGATTCCTCAAGAATCCAGTAAGACCAGGGATATTACTGGAGGTTTGCCGCGAGTCGCTGATTTGTTTGAAGCCCGCAAGACTAAGGATCCTGCAATTCTAGCAGAGACAAGTGGGACAATTTCCTTTGGTAAGGAAACGAAAGGTAAGCAACGGGTAATCATTACTGATGCGCAGGGTGAACAGGTTGAGACACTGATACCAAAATGGCGGCATGTTACTGTTTTTGAAGGTGAATATGTTGAAAAAGGAGAAACCATTGCAGAAGGCGAATTAACGCCGCATGATATTCTCAGATTAAGGGGGATCGAGGAATTGGCTAATTATTTAGTCAAGGAAATCCAGGATGTGTATCGTTTGCAAGGGGTTAAGATTAACGATAAGCATATTGAAGCCATCATTCGTCAGATGCTCAGAAAGGTAGAAATTACCGCTTCCGGTGATACGAGCTTCCTGAAAGGCGATCAGATTGAACGTGCGGCAATGAGGGTCGAAAATGACAAAATGGAAGCTGAAGGTAAAATTCCAGCTAGTTATGAGTCGATATTATTAGGCATTACTAAAGCATCATTGGCGACTGAATCATTTATATCTGCAGCATCATTTCAGGAAACCACAAGGGTGCTGACTGACGCTGCGGTTCGTGGATTGAGTGACAGTTTGCAAGGCTTAAAAGAAAATGTGATAGTAGGCCGTTTGATTCCAGCAGGAACGGGGCTAGCGTATCATGAAAATAGAAAAAATAGATTTAGCCAGCATCAGCCTGTGGATGTTGAGAGTGTTCCTGTTGTTGATACGGAAGAGGCTTTGAAACAGGCCTTGAATATTTAAGTAAGGTAAAAAATCAGCTTGACCTGCTGATTGTTAGCAAGTATTATAGTCTGCTAATATCAGCTAAGGCGATTTGTTCTGACCGTAAATTTAACGGTCAGAGATGAGCTTTGTGGTTAATTTTTTATTATCTGCAGTTAAATTGCATATCGGAGTAAACAGAGTTATGGCCACGATTAACCAATTGGTTCGTAAGCCGCGTGCTAAGAGAGTAGAGAAGAGCAATGTTCCTGCGCTTGAGGCTTGCCCTCAGCGGAGGGGTGTTTGTACGAGAGTATACACTACGACTCCTAAAAAGCCCAATTCAGCTCTGCGCAAAGTTGCGAGGGTTAGGCTTACAAATGGTTCGGAGGTCAGCAGTTATATTGGCGGTGAGGGGCATAATCTTCAAGAGCATTCCGTGGTTTTGATAAGGGGGGGGCGTGTCAAGGATTTGCCTGGTGTGCGCTATCACGTTGTTCGTGGTAGCTTGGATGCGTCTGGTGTAAATAATAGGAAGTGCGGTCGCTCTAAGTATGGAACAAAACGGCCTAAAAGCTAAGTATCGGTTGGTGAAAAATGTCTAGAAGAAGAGTTGCAACAAAAAGAGAAATTATTCCAGATCCTAGATTTAGTAGCGTAATGTTGACTAAATTCATGAACATGATTATGGAGAGTGGAAAAAAGTCTGTTGCTGAGGGAATTGTATATGGTGCCTTGGATGTGATTGAGGGTAAAGGCCATGCGGTTCCGTTGGAGGTTTTATCTAAAGCGTTGGAAAATATTCAGCCTAGGGTTGAGGTTAAGTCCCGTCGTGTTGGTGGCGCTACTTATCAGGTTCCTGTTGAGGTTAGGCCGTCGAGGCGGATGGCGCTGGCGATGCGTTGGTTAATTGATGCTTCCCGTAAAAGAAATGAGCGCGGAATGTCTGCAAAATTAGCCGGTGAGCTGATGGATGCGTTTGAAAATAAAGGCTCCGCTGCTAAAAAGCGTGAGGACACTCATAGGATGGCGGAGGCTAATAAAGCATTTTCCCATTATCGCTTTTAAGTCGTAAAAAAAGGTTCTATGTGTGGCGCGAAAAACCCCAATAAATCGTTATCGTAATATTGGCATTATGGCCCATATTGATGCGGGCAAGACGACAACTACAGAACGGATACTCTATTATACCGGCGTCTCTCATAAGATAGGTGAGGTTCATGATGGGGCTGCTACTATGGATTGGATGGAGCAAGAGCAGGAAAGGGGGATTACAATAACATCTGCGGCGACCACTTGTTTTTGGAGCGGAATGGATAAGCAATTTCCGCAGCACCGCATTAATATTATTGATACGCCTGGGCATGTTGATTTTACTATTGAGGTTGAGCGTTCATTGCGTGTATTGGATGGCGCATGCGCTGTTTTTTGTGCAGTAGGCGGGGTTGAGCCGCAGTCTGAAACAGTTTGGCGTCAAGCGGACAAATACCATGTTCCAAGGGTGGTCTTTGTAAATAAAATGGATCGTTCTGGGGCTGATTTTTTAAGGGTCATTTCGCAAATTAAGTCTCGGTTGGGTGGTGATGCTGTCCCAATGCAGTTGCCTATCGGATCCGAAGATAATTTTGAAGGTGTTGTCGATCTTATTAAGATGAAAGCCATTTATTGGGATGATGCCAATATGGGAATGACTTTCACTGAAAAGGAAGTCCCTGATGGCATGCGTGCCCAGTGCGAAAAAGGGAGGGAAGCCGTTATCGAGGCTGCTGCTGAAGCAAGCGAAGAATTTATGGACAAATATCTGGAAGATGGTGTTTTGTCGGATGAGCAAATAAAGCAAGGTATTCGCATTCAAACTATAGCGAATCGTATTGTGCCTGCTTTTTGTGGGTCAGCTTTTAAAAATAAGGGCGTTCAAACGCTTTTAGATGCTGTTGTTGAATATCTTCCGGCACCTACAG
>JAUYEP010000408.1 GCA_030689765.1 Methylovulum sp. | reverse complement strand
TGACCCGTTATGACCAGATCTTGTGCGACATCTACCAATCTGCGCGTTAAATAGCCTGAGTTCGCAGTTTTTAGTGCAGTATCAGCCAAGCCTTTACGAGCACCATGTGTCGAGATAAAGTACTGCAATACATCCAGCCCTTCCCTAAAGTTTGCAGTAATCGGCGTTTCAATAATTGAGCCGTCCGGCTTGGCCATCAAGCCACGCATACCTGCCAACTGGCGAATCTGTGCAGCAGAACCCCGCGCACCTGACTCGGCCATCATAAAGATCGAATTAAACGATTTTTGTTTTACCGTATTTCCGTCGGCATCAATCACGGATTCTTCACCCAGCCCATCCATCATAACCTTGGCAACCTGGTCATTGGCATGAGACCAGATATCCACAACCTTATTATAACGCTCACCATCGGTAACCAAACCGGATGCGTACTGGCTTTGTATTTCATTAACTTCGGCATCCGCTGCTTTGATAATATCGACTTTTTTAGCGGGTATTGCCATATCTTCGATTCCAAACGATACGCCTGAGATCGTCGCATATCTGAACCCCAAATACATCAACTGATCCGCAAGCACAACAGTATCTTTGTTACCCAGGTGGCGATAGCTATAGTTAATTAGCCGCGATATGTTCTTTTTAGTCATATCGCAATTCACCCGCTCGTAAGGCATACGATCCGGAACAACTTCCCAAATCAATGCCCGACCCACCGTTGTTTTTACGCGATAGGTTTTTTCTTCTATTTCACCTAAGCTATTTTCGCTTTTTTCAGTAATACGCAATTCAATCTTGGACTGTAATTCAACGGCTTTTGCTGCTAATGCTTTATGAATATCACCAACACTGCCAAATATAGTCCCATCGCCTTTTGCATTTATTTTTTCACGGCTGATGTAATAAAGCCCTAATACCACGTCTTGTGACGGGTTAATTACCGGTTCACCGTTAGCAGGCGACAAGATATTATTGGTCGCCATCATTAATGTCCTGGCTTCCAACTGCGCTTCAATTGACAGCGGAATATGCACAGCCATCTGGTCGCCGTCAAAGTCAGCGTTGAAAGCGCTACACACCAAAGGATGCAACTGTATCGCCTTACCTTCAATCAACGTAGGTTCAAACGCTTGAATACCGAGTCTATGCAAAGTAGGCGCTCGATTTAGCAAGATCGGGTGTTCACGAATGACCTCTTCAAGGATATCCCAAACTTCAGTGCCTTCCCTTTCAACCATTTTCTTGGCTGCTTTGATCGTTGTAGCCAAACCGCGAAATTGTAATTTACTAAAAATAAACGGCTTGAATAACTCCAGGGCCATTTTTTTTGGCAACCCGCACTGATGCAGCCTCAATGTTGGCCCGACCACAATAACCGAGCGCCCCGAATAATCAACGCGTTTGCCCAGCAAGTTCTGCCTAAAACGGCCCTGCTTGCCTTTAATCATATCTGCCAATGATTTTAAGGGCCTTCTGTTAGTACCGGTAATTGCACGACCACGGCGACCATTGTCAAGCAACGCATCTACAGATTCCTGCAGCATCCGCTTTTCGTTGCGAACGATAATATCGGGTGCATTTAAGTCCAACAACCTGTTCAAGCGGTTATTTCTATTAATAACCCGACGATATAAATCATTCAAATCAGATGTCGCAAAACGACCTCCGTCCAACGGCACCAATGGACGCAATTCAGGCGGTAACACCGGAAGCACTTGTAGAATCATCCATTCAGGACGGTTCTTGGAAGTCAATAAAGCATCCATCACTTTAAGGCGTTTCGCATACTTCTTAATCTTGGTTTCTGAGCTGGTAGAGTTGATTTCTTCCCGCAGAATATTAACCTGCTCCTTCAAATCAATAGCCTTTAACAAGTCATAGATGGCTTCTGCACCCATTTTTGCAACAAAATCATCGCCGTGCAAATCAACGGCATCAAGATATTCATCATCGGTCAATAACTGCCCTTTTTCTAAAGGGGTCATGCCCGGCTCCAGAATAACGAATGACTCAAAATAAAGCACACGCTCAATTTCGCGCAATGTCATATCCAGTAATAACGCTATTCTTGACGGCAACGATTTCAAAAACCAGATATGAGCGACAGGGCTTGCTAAATCAATATGTCCCATCCGCTCGCGGCGCACTTTTGATAAAGTAACCTCAACACCGCATTTTTCACAAATAACACCACGATGCTTCAGCCTTTTATATTTACCGCACAGACACTCATAATCACTCACTGGCCCAAAAATTTTGGCACAAAATAAGCCGTCCCTTTCTGGCTTAAATGTGCGGTAATTAATTGTTTCCGGTTTTTTCACTTCGCCATACGACCAGGAACGAATCATGTCCGGTGATGCCAGACCAATACTAATCCCATCGAAGTCATCAGCACGACCTTGACGTTTTAGGAAATTCATTAAATCTTTCAAGAGCTTGTCCTCTTTAAATACATTCTGGCACAGCCCAGAGCAGGCTATCGGTCAGCAACGGTAAACTTTAAGTTTATTCGCGCTCTAATTCTATATTGACAGCCAATGAGCGGATTTCTTTTATTAAGACATTAAACGATTCCGGCATACCGGCTTCCATTTTATGGTCACCATCGACTATGTTTTTATACATGCGCGTTCTACCTGTCACATCATCTGACTTAACCGTGAGCATTTCCTGCAAAGTATAGGCTGCACCATAAGCTTCAAGCGCCCAAACTTCCATTTCACCAAAACGCTGGCCCCCGAACTGGGCTTTCCCGCCCAACGGCTGCTGGGTAACTAGACTATAGGGGCCTGTTGAACGCGCATGCATTTTATCGTCAACCAAATGGTTCAATTTCAACATGTACATATAGCCTACCGTGACTTCCCGCTCAAACGGCTCACCTGTCAAACCATCATAAAGCGTAATCTGTCCATGCTCAGGCAAATCGGCTAGCTTTAACATCGTCCGAATATCCTCTTCGCTGGCACCATCGAAAACTGGAGTCGCCATCGGCACGCCACTAACTAAATTGGCTGCCATTTCCAGTATTTCTTTGTCTGAAAATGAATCCAGGTCTTCTCTGCGACCACTACAGTTATAGATTTTGTCCAGATACTCCCTTATTTCAATCACCTTAGCCTTGGCTTCAAGCATTTTACCTATTTTTATGCCCAACCCTTTTGCAGCCCAGCCTAAGTGGGTTTCCAAAACCTGACCAACGTTCATCCGGGAAGGCACACCCAGAGGGTTTAAAACAATATCAACAGGATTTCCATCTGCTGTATATGGCATATCTTCAATTGGCCTTATCATAGAAATAACACCTTTATTTCCATGTCGCCCCGCCATCTTATCGCCGGGTTGTATACGTCTTTTAACCGCCAGATAAACCTTGACCATTTTTAAAACACCGGGTGCCAAATCATCACCCATAGTAATTTTTTTACGCTTGACTTCAAATTTCTCATCAAAATCTTTTCGTTGTTGCTCAATTTGAGCAACAACCATTTCCAGTTGAAGATTAATATCTTCATCTTTCATTTTGATCTTTAGCCAATCCGAACGTTTTATGGTATCCAAATAATCTTTGCTTATTTCTGTACCGGCTTTTAACTGGTTAGCGCCTGATAGGGCGACCTTGCCCAATAGTAACTTGGCAACCCGCATATAAATATCTTCTTCAAGGATTTTCAGCTGGTCATCCAAATCCTTTCTATAGCGCTTTATTTCCTCATGTTCAATGTCTAGCGCCCGCTTATCTTTCTTGACACCATCGCGGGTAAAAACCTGGACATCAATAACCGTCCCTTCGATACTTCCAGGAACACGCAAAGACGTGTCTTTTACATCAGCCGCTTTCTCACCGAAAATCGCCCTCAATAACTTTTCTTCCGGGGTTAATTGTGTCTCCCCTTTAGGGGTAACTTTGCCCACCAGAATATCGCCGCCCTTAACTTCGGCACCCACATAAACAATACCGGACTCATCAAGTTTAGCTAAAGCTTCTTCGCTGACATTGGGTATATCGGCAGTAATTTCTTCAGGACTGTGTTTGGTATCACGCGCTACACAAGTTTTTTCCTCTATATGGATAGTCGTAAAACGGTCTTCTTTAACGACACGCTCTGAAACTAAAATAGAATCTTCAAAGTTATAGCCATTCCAAGGCATAAAGGCAACCAGCATATTCTGGCCTAATGCCAGCTCACCCATGTCAGTGGATGGCCCGTCGGCCAT
The DNA here is from genome assembly GCA_030689765.1 of Methylovulum sp. Lineage (GTDB taxonomy): Bacteria > Pseudomonadota > Gammaproteobacteria > Methylococcales > Methylomonadaceae > Methylovulum. Next base: position 8,450 of record JAUYEP010000408.1, on the reverse strand, counting down.
GATGTCACCAGCATTAACAATGTCGCCCGGCTTTACTAAAGGTTTTTGATTGATGCAGGTGTTTTGGTTTGAGCGTGTATATTTAATCAGATTGTAAATATCAACACCCGGACTACCGGTTTCAGTTTCAGTATCATTGACGCGCACAACAATTCTTGCAGCATCAACAGCTTCGATCCTACCGCCGCGTGCGGCAACGACTGTCACACCGGAATCTTTCGCAACCGTCCTTTCCATGCCCGTGCCAACTAGTGGCTTTTCAGCCCTTAGTGTTGGGACGGCTTGTCGCTGCATGTTTGAACCCATTAGAGCCCTGTTGGCATCATCATGTTCCAAGAATGGAATAATCGAAGCTGCAACTGAAACAATTTGCTTTGACGATACATCCATGTACTGCACAGTATCAGACATCGCCAACGCAAACTCATCTTTGTGACGGCAGGACACCAGGCCTTCCACCAGCCTACCATTTTCATCTACGGCAACACTGGCTTGAGCAATAACAAATTCACCTTCCTCAATGGCTGACAAATAATCAACTTGATCGGTCACCACACCATTTACCACTTTTCTATAAGGGGTTTCCAAAAAACCATAATTATTGGTACGTGCATAAACAGACAACGAGTTGATAAGCCCGATATTCGGGCCTTCAGGTGTTTCAATTGGACATACGCGACCATAATGCGTGGCATGTACATCCCGAACCTCAAATCCAGCCCGTTCTCTCGCCAAACCGCCCGGCCCGAGTGCAGACACCCTGCGCTTATGCGTCACCTGTGATAATGGATTGTTTTGATCCATGAACTGGGACAACTGGCTGGAACCAAAAAATTCTTTTACTGCCGCAGAAACAGGTTTTGCATTGATGATTTCTTGTGGCATCAATCCTTCTGAATCCGCTAGCGTCAAGCGCTCCTTAACGGCTCGCTCAACCCTTACCAATCCGACACGAAATTGATTTTCGATCATTTCACCGACCGAACGTACCCGCCTATTACCCAAATGATCTATATCATCAACATTGCCATTACCGTTACGGATATTAATCAACTCTTTCAGTACATCGATAATATCTGCCTTAGTTAATGTCCCAGACCCAGTGGTTTCTTCCCGTCCTAAACGACGGTTAAATTTCATCCGACCGACGGTTGACAAATCATATCTGTCATCGGTAAAAAACAAATTCTGAAACAAATTCTCGGCCGAATCTTTAGTTGGTGGCTCACCAGGCCGCATCATCCGGTATATTTCAACCAATGCTTCCAATGCGTTAGTAGTCACATCCAATCTCATTGCATTGCTTATATATGGCCCTTTATCCAGATCATTAACAAACAGCGTATTGACTTCCGATATGCCCGCGTCAATGCATCGATCTATAAGTGCGTCAGTGATTTCGTCATTGACATTGGCAACAAGCTCACCAGTTGCCCCATCTATCAGGTTATGCCCTAAGATCTTGCCAATCAAGTATTCCCGCGGCGCTTCAACGTCAGTTAAGCCGGATTTAATCATTTCCCTGATATGTTTAGCCGTAATCCGGCGGCCTTCTTCAACCAAAACCTGTCCATTGTACTTTATATCAAAAGCTGCAATTTCACCTCGCATCCGTTCAGGTATTACATTAAACATACATTTTTCAGCGCTTAAGGTAAATCTATTCGTCTCGAAGAAAATCTTGATCATTTCTTCGTTGTTATATCCTAGTGCCCTGAGTAAAATTGTTGCCGGTATTTTTCTGCGCCGGTCTATACGCACATAGACGCAATCCTTGTGATCGAACTCAAAATCCAGCCATGAACCGCGATAGGGAATAACTCGCGCATTGAACAATAATTTTCCTGACGAGTGGGTCTTGCCCTTATCATGGTCAAAAAATACACCTGGCGAACGATGTAATTGCGACACAATTACCCTTTCTGTCCCATTTATGACAAATGTTCCATTTTCAGTCATCAAAGGTAACTCACCCATGTAAACTTCTTGCTCACGAATGTCTTTAACCACCTTAGCACTGGCTGGCGCATCTTTATCATAAATGACCAAACGCACCTGCACCCTTAGTGGCGCGGCATAGGTCGCCCCCCTTTGCTGGCACTCCCTGACATCAAAGACAGGCTCTCCCAACCTATATCTCACATATTCCAGCACGGCGTAACCAGAATGGCTTTCTATGGGAAATACGCTGGAAAATGCAGCATGCAGCCCAATATCTTCACGCTTTTCAGGCGAAACGCCCGATTGCAAAAAGCTGGCATATGAGTTGATTTGGGTTGCCAAAAGATATGGAACATCAAGCACTTCAGTGCTTTTTCCAAAGTTATTTCGAATACGCTTTTTTTCGGTAAAAGAGTAGGACATATCGCTTCCAAACCTTTTCGTCATGAATTGTTTCTACTGTAAAGTTATCGCAAACAGTAAAAGGCCGGTAGCTTTTGCCACCAGCCATGCTTTAAAGGCATAAACCTTTGTGGGTAGTCGAAATTATTATTTAATATCGACAGTGGCGCCTGCTTCTAAAAGCTGCTTTTTAATAGTCTCAGCTTCAGCTTTGGGAATACCTTCTTTTAATGTCGTTGGAACACCTTCAACAGCATCCTTCGCTTCTTTCAAGCCTAGCCCTGTGATAGTGCGAACAGTCTTAATAACTGAAACTTTATTTTCACCAAAACCTGTCAAAATAACATCGAATTCAGTTTGCTCCTCTGCAGCAGGCGCCGCAGCCGCTGCAGCAGGCGCAGCAACAGCAGCCGCCGCTGCAGAGACGCCAAACTTTTCTTCCATTGCTGAAATCAATTCAACAACTTCCATAACAGTCATATTTGAGATAGCATCCAAGATTTCTTCTTGTGTTAGTGCCATTGTTTAATCCTCTATAATAAATAGTTTTAACTGGTTAAGTATGAAGCTTATGCTGCTTGCTTCTGATCTTTAATCGCGGCTACTGTGCGAACCATTTTTGCATGCGGTTCAGCCAAAGTACGTACAAATTTTTCTATTGGTGCTTTCATCAACGCCATCAACAAACTGATAGCCTGATCGCGGGTAGGCAAACTTGCCAACCGGCTTAACTCAGAAGAACCATAAAGTTGACCGCCAATTGCAATAACTTTGGGAATTAATTTGTCGTGACTTTTTGAAAACTCACCGATCAAGCGTGCCGCCGAGCCCGGGTCATCCATTGAAAATGCAATTAATAAAGGCCCTACCAGACCATTTTGCATGCACTCAAATTCTGTTCCAGCAACTGCACGCCGCGCCAGTGTATTTTTTACCACACGTAGATAGACACCTGTCTCTCTCGCAGTTTTACGCAGCGCAGTCAATTCCGTCACTGTTAATCCACGATATTCTGCGGCAATGGCAGAATGAGCTTTAGCGGCGATTGCAGCGACTTCTTCTACGACAGCTCTTTTGCTATCTAAATTTAGTGCCACAGCTTACCTCCGGTATTGTTCTGATTATTCAGAATTAATAAACGCATCCGATTGGACACTCCTTACGGATCTTTTCCCTAGATGTATTATCAGGTCCAGCTTCCGTCTACGCAGGAAATTAAGTTTTTCAACACCTGCGGTCTTTGACGGCCACCGCTTATCAAGCGGCAACCCAAAGCCTCTATGACTGCTAGCTTGTCAGGCTACCAGAATCTAACCACAAGCCCGGACCCATGGTTGACGACAAAGTTATTTTTTTGATATAGACACCTTTAGCTGCAGTAGGCTTTGCTTTTTTCAAATCTGTTAGCAGTGCTTCCAAATTACCCTGAATAGCAGCCACATCGAAGCTTATTTTACCCAATGTGCAATGAATAATACCTGATTTATCAGTACGATAACGCACCTGCCCTGACTTGGCGTTTTTTACCGCAGTAGCGACATCAGCCGTAACCGTGCCCACTTTAGGATTAGGCATTAAACCTCTTGGCCCTAAAATCTGACCCAACTGACCAACAACCCGCATTGCATCAGGGGAAGCAATCACCACATCGAAGTTCATTTCACCCTTTTTAACCAAATCGCCTAAATCATCCATACCAACAATATCGGCACCAGCAGCCCTTGCCGCATCTGCATTAGGCCCTTGAGTAAAAACAGCCACCCTTACTGTTTTACCTGTACCATTAGGCAGCACGGTTGCCCCACGGACATTTTGATCTGATTTACGCGGATCAACCCCTAAATTGACGCTAACATCAATGGCTTCTTCAAACTTTGAGCTACGCAACCCCTTCAACAACTCAACAGCTTCGGCAACCGAATACTGTTTTGTTTTTTCAACCTTTCCTTTAATTAGTTTCGCTTTTTTTGATAACTTAGCCATTATAATCCCTCCACATTCAGACCCATGCTACGGGCACTGCCTGCAATTGTCTTTACTGCAGCTTCAAGATTTGCCGCATTCAGATCTTCCATTTTAATTTTGGCAATCTCTTCTAATTGTTCGCGGGTTATCGTCCCCACTTTTTTAGTATTAGGATTACTGCTTCCGCTTTTCAAGCCTGTCGCTTTCTTTAGAAGAATCGATGCAGGCGGCGTTTTGGTAATAAATGTAAAGCTGCGGTCACTATAAACGGTAATAACCACAGGCAAAGGCAACCCTTTCTCAACATCCTGCGTTTTCGCATTAAAGGCCTTACAGAACTCCATAATATTAACGCCACGCTGACCCAACGCCGGACCTACCGGAGGGCTTGGATTCGCTTCACCTGCCTTTACCTGCAGTTTTATATATGCTGTTATTTTTTTTGCCATTTCTTACTCCAATATCGGGTGCAAACGCATTTCAGCTCCCCTAGACACAAAAATCCCTGCCTTATTCAGACAGGGATTCGGTAAATATCACCCACACAATAGTAGCTAGCTTTTTTCAACCTGAGAAAAACCCAATTCCACAGACGTCGAGCGACCAAAAATGAGTACAGATATTTTTAATTTATTTTTTTCGTAACCCACTTCTTCAACAACACCATTAAAATCTTTAAATGGCCCCTCGATTACCCTCACGACCTCACCAGCTTCAAATAATATTTTCGGCCTAGGCTTATTAACACCTTCCTCAACCCTATTAAGAATTGCCATCGCCTCCTTTTCTGATATAGGCGCAGGTCGATCAGAAGTACCACCTATAAAGCCGAGGACTCTAGGGACATCCTTAACCAAATGCCAAGTTTCATCGGTCAATTCCATCTGCACCAACACATAACCAGGAAAGAATTTTCTTTCACTTTTTCGCTGCTGCCCCATGCGCATCTCAACAACTTCTTCTGTAGGAACAAGGATCTTGCCAAAATATTGCTCAAACCCCTCCCGCTTTACCCTTTCCTCTAACGCTTGCTTAACCTTATTTTCAAAATTCGAGTAGGCGTGAACAACATACCAACGTAACGACATTTTTACCCGCCTTGACCAGTCAAAAGACGCACACCCCAAAACAAAAACATGTCCAATAACCACAAAACAATACCAACAACAAATACCATTGCAAATACAAGCAGCGTAGTGCGCATTGTCTCTTCGCGAGTAGGCCAAACAACCTTCCTTACTTCCTGCCTAGAATCCAATACAAATACCCAAACCGAGCGACCAACACCTGTAGTTAGCATCATCGCTATCACCAGCGACATAACAAACAGCAAACCAATAACACGATATAATAATTGAACTTCCGAAAAGTAGTAGAAAACCGAAATACCAGCTACTACAAATATGACTGAAAAAACCTGCTTAACAACATCAAGAACCGATGCCACAGCTTCTGTTTGATTATTCATGTATTATTTACTATGAAAATAGAAGACATTGATATGTTTTTAACTGAATGGCAGGCCAGGAGGGTCTCGAACCCCCAACCCGCGGTTTTGGAGACCGCTATTCTACCAATTGAACTACTGACCTATTCAGACAAACCTTAAAGAGCCGGTTATAATATACCAACTCAAAACACTATTCAATTATTGATGCAACAACACCAGCACCGACTGTACGACCGCCTTCACGAATAGCGAAACGCAGACCGTCTTCCATAGCAATCGGTGAGATTAATTTTACGGTAACAGAGATATTATCACCGGGCATTACCATTTCCACTCCTTCGGGTAATTTTACCGCCCCAGTTACATCTGTAGTCCTGAAGTAGAACTGTGGACGATAACCATCGAAGAATGGCGTATGACGCCCACCTTCTTCCTTAGACAGCACATATATTTCCGCATTAAAGTGGGCATGCGGCTTGATAGTGTTTTTATGAGCCAGAACCTGTCCACGCTCTACATCATCCCTTTTCGTACCTCTTAACAACAATCCTACATTATCACCCGCCTCACCCTGATCTAGCAATTTGCGGAACATTTCAACGCCGGTTACAGTAGTAGTTACTGTTGGCCTGATACCGACAATTTCGACTTCCTGACCCACCTTGATAACACCGCGCTCAATACGTCCCGTCACCACAGTACCGCGACCAGAGATCGAGAACACGTCTTCAATAGGCATCAGAAACGAGCCATCGACCGCTCTTTCTGGCAGAGGAATATAGCTATCCAGAGCCTCAACCAGCCTTACCACTGAAGGCACACCTATATCACTTTCGTCACCTTGCAACGCAAGAAGCGCCGAACCTTTAATGATTGGCGTATCGTCACCCGGAAACTCATACATATCCAGCAATTCCCTAATCTCCATTTCCACCAACTCGATCAATTCTTCATCGTCGACCATATCGGCTTTATTCAGAAAAACTACTATATATGGCACACCAACCTGTCTTGACAACAGAATGTGCTCTCTAGTTTGCGGCATAGGGCCGTCAGCAGCGGAACAAACCAAAATCGCACCATCCATTTGAGCAGCACCTGTTATCATGTTTTTTACGTAATCAGCATGACCAGGGCAGTCAACGTGCGCATAATGACGCACTTCAGACTCATATTCGACATGTGACGTAGCAATGGTAATACCTCGCGCACGCTCTTCGGGCGCATTATCGATCTGATCAAACGCTTTGACCGCACCCCCATGTAACTTAGCCATTACCGTTGTTAAAGCCGCCGTTAGTGTCGTCTTACCGTGATCAACGTGACCTATCGTCCCCACATTAACATGGGGCTTATTACGTGAAAATTTTTCTTTGGCCATAAATATACCTATAACTAACGACTTTACAACTGGAGCTCATAACCGGATTTGAACCGGTGACCTCTTCCTTACCAAGGAAGTGCTCTACCTACTGAGCTATATGAGCACAATCTCAGAAACATGGAGCGGGTGATGGGAATCGAACCCACGTGATCAGCTTGGAAGGCTGGAGTTCTACCATTGAACTACACCCGCAAATTATCTAATAAGATGGTGGAGGGGGGAGGATTCGAACCTCCGAAGGCAGAGCCGGCAGATTTACAGTCTGATCCCTTTGGCCGCTCGGGAACCCCTCCTAAATCGGGTAAGCTGGACATTATCTTTTAAATGGCAATATATGTCAACCCATTATTTTAATCACATTATCTACCAACCAAGCGCTTATGCATTCAACCTAGCCATAACAGTCTCCATGTCGCCAACTATCATTTGATCAACAAAACCCACACTCAGATCAAATACATCACCCAACAACTGTAACTCGCTTTTTGACGGAACTGACAACACATAATCCGCAACAACTTTTCCAGCAGCGGGACGCCCAATACCTATCCGCAATCTATAAAACTCATTTGAACCCAAGTGAGCGACAATATCCCTTAAACCATTATGCCCTGCATGCCCGCCACCTTTCTTAAGCCGCACAGACCCAACATCAAAATCCAACTCATCATGCACAACCAAAATTTCTTCCGGCAATAATTTGTAATATCTAGCAACCTTACCAACCGATTGCCCGCTCTGATTCATAAACGTCTGAGGCTTTAGCAACACCACCTTTCCAGACGCACAACCATACTCAGCAATTAACCCTTGAAACCTGGAATGAACCACCCAAACCCCATTTGATCCAGCCAGCAACTTATCTAAAAACAAAAACCCGACGTTATGCCGGGTTTTTTCATACTGTCGACCTGGATTACCCAGGCCAACCATAAGCTTAATCATTACTCACCCTTAAGCAGAAGCATCATCTTTGCTACTTTTTGAAGGCATCATCGACACAACCGGCAAATCATGGTCTATACCCTGAGCCAAAACCACAATCTCTATTCCTTCCGGCAAAACAATATCAGACAAATGCAATGACTCACCAATATCCAGAGCAGCCATATTGACTTCAATAAATTCAGGCAACGCAGAAGGCAAGCAAGAAACCTCTACATCAACCATAGAATGCGCGGCAATCCCACCTTTCTTACCACCAACAGAGCTACTTTCATTAATAAAATGCAACGGCACATGCACCCTTACCAACTCCCCCATCTCAACCCGAAGGAAGTCCAAATGTAAAATTTGAAATCTTGCAGG